>JAHFEI010000165.1 GCA_023248615.1 Nitrospinales bacterium
CGTGTTGCAGTTTGGAGGCCAGCCCCGCAAGCCGGAACGCGTAGTACACCACCGGCATGTAGAGCCATATCCATATCCTGTCCCGCACCCTCAGCCCGTAACGTAGCTTTACCGGATACTGCGGCGCCCTGCCGCCGGAAAGGTCGGGCCGTACGCTTTCCTTTATCCCGAAAAGGTAGCCGAAAATGGTGCGCGACGGCATGGAGAAAGAGGTGGATGTGTACTGCATGGACGGCGTCATATCCTTAAACCCGCAATCCCACGCCGGAACGCGGTGTATTGTATTCTTCCTGGCGTGGAGGGTTACAAAAACGATAACCACCATTGATATTATGCCAATGAATACCAGCGGCGCAGAGTAGGAAGCGCGCTGGGCCGCCACCGGCGTAAGCCACATCCAGCCGATGCCGGATGCGGACTTTGTTATCGTCTCCCCCACCAGCCGGGAAATCAAATTACCCATCCACCCTATGGCCAAGGTGGGAAATACGCCAAGGAACAACGAGGCGGCGGCGGAAATAGCCATGGCAACACGCATGGACCAAGGGGATTCGTGCGCCGTTTCGCACTGCCGGGAGCGGCACTGACCGAGGAACGTGACGCCAAACGCCTTCACGAAACAAGAGGCGGACAACGCAACGGTGAGCGCCAGCAAGGCGGCCCCTAGCGGGACAATGAGGTTGAGGTGCGAATTTGGCAATGAAGGCGACATCAAAAACGCCTGGAATGTAAGCCATTCCGAAACGAAGCCGCTGAACGGCGGCAACGCCGAGATGGAAATGCACCCGACAAGGAACAGCGATGATGTCCAGCCCATCTTGTGTATCAGGCCGCCCATCTTCTCCATATTGCGCTCGCCTGTGGCGTGGAGCACAGACCCAGCCCCCATGAACAAAAGCCCCTTGAACACCGAATGGTTCATGGCGTGGTACAGGGCGGCGGTTAGCGCAAGCGCCGCCATAAGCGGCTGGTGGAACGATGTAAAAATCATGGCGAGTCCCAGGCCAATAAGAATCACCCCTATGTTTTCCACGGATGAGTAGGCCAGCAGGCGTTTCAGGTCGTTATCCATTATGGCGTATAAAACCCCCATAATCGCCGAAACCAGCCCGACGATAAGCACCATCTCCCCCCACCACAACTGCGGTGCATGGAAAATATCAAAGGAAAAGCGCACTATCCCATAGATGGCGGTTTTCAGCATTGCGCCGCTCATCAGCGCCGAAACATTGCTTGGCGCGGCGGGATGGGCCTCCGGCAACCATACATGCAACGGCACTACGCCAGCCTTAGCCCCAAACCCCAGGAACGCCAGGATAAATGCCGCCCCAGCCCAAAATGTCGGGACTGTTGCCGTACGCATGGCATCGAACGTGTACCCCTGAAACGTATCGAAACCAGCGGCAAAGCCAGCCATCACCCCGAAGGAAAGAAGTATCCCCAGCGCACCGATATGGGCGATCACGAGGTAAAGCAAAGCGGCGCGTCTGTTTTCCGGATTTGCGTCATCGTACAGGACGAGAAAATACGATGCCGCCGCCATCAACTCCCACGATATGAGGAAAAAGAAGGCATCGTCGGAAAGAAGCACCAAAAGCATGCCAGCAATGAAAATGGGATAGAAAACCATCAAGGTGGTTATCGGCCTTTGCTCGGCAAGCCCACGGACGTACCCTATGGAGTAGATGGATACGCAAAAGGCCAGAAAAGAAACGATAGTAATGAAAAAACCGGAAAGCGGATCAAGCCGCAGGTGGCACGGCAGGTCCGGCAGGCCTATGGGAAGGATGAGCTTTTCCACCACCCCTTCGCCGACCGCAAAGGCTCCCGCCAAAAAGCATATGAGGGAGGCCGCCGCCGCAACCGGAAATACCACCGACACCATAAAATGCCGATGGGAGTGGAAAAACGGGGCCAATGCCCCCAAGGACAAAAGAACGGCAATGGAAACCAGTATAGGCGTGAGTAGGGAACATCCCATCATCGTATCCAATTTAACTCCAGCCAAATTTTTCTAAGGATGAAACCGTCGCCGCTTATTATCTCACTAGCGGGCAGATGCCGTAAACACAAATTCCCCCGGCAACCTTTGCGGTTGTTACGATACGTCGCAATTGGGTAGAATGTGTGCCGAGGGTAATTTGCTATGGGCATTATATCTGGTCTGTTGCTACAAAGATGGGGTCGGAGCCTGGCGCTTCCGGCAAAGCACAGGCGACATGTGCGTGTGTTTCGGGCGACCTTTTGCTGAAACAGATAGCGCTTGCCGCCTCAAGCCCGTTTGGAAGGCGCGTTATCGCCTTTTCGTTGGCGCTTATGTCCGTTGTGGCGTTTGGCTTCTTTTATCTTACCCAATACAACCTCAAGCATATTAGGGAAATGGACGAATATCGCGACCGGTTGGGCAACGATATGCTAATCATCTCCGAGACCGTGCTCCGGGTACAGGGAGTAATGTTACCCGCCCACGACATCATAAGCCTTAGCGCGTCTGAAGCCATCCGGCCGATAGGCGATACAAACTCCCTAGCAACCCTCGAAAATGAGATAAATGAAACGGCAGAGGCGCAAAAGGCGCTTAACGCCATCCTTAACAAGAAAGAGGGTGAAGTCCCCCTACCAATAGTGGCGGAAGTCCGCAAAGAGATGGCGGCGGTTGCGCCACAAATCATGGAAATCATCTCCATTGCAAAGCAAAGCAACTCGCTGGCGCAAATTAAGGGAAAAAATCGGGAGCGGCAACAGTTGCTGTCGCACGGGTTCCAACTGCTGGAATTGGTACACCCCAGATTAGAGAAACTTACGGCCCGGCTGGATTCCAAGATGCTGGAACTTAAAAAAGAGTATGCCCGCAGTTCCGCAGAAGACCTTGACGCACAGGGGGAGGCAAGAAAAAAAATAAACATTGGTTTCGCCCTGCTGGAAATACTGGTGTTTGCATTGGGGCTGGTAGAACTGGCCGCAGTGGGCAAGACGCAAGCGGACGAAATACGCCTGAAAGAGGGAGAGGGCAAATACCGCCACCTTATCGAATCCACGGGTGACGGGGTATTCATATCGGATGCGAAAACGGGAATTATCATCGACGTGAACAAAACGGCGGAGGGGATGATAGGGCGGAAGCGTGAGGAAATAATAGGGATGCACCAAACGGAGTTGCACCCGCCGGACAAAAAGGAAGAATACGAGTATTTGTTCACCAGCCAGATGCTGATGGAGGATCGTGGGGTTTTGCGGAACCTGCTTCTTCGACGTAGCGACGGCACGGATATGCCGGTTGATATACGGGCGAGCATGTCGCACATCGGCGACCAGACGATAATCCAGGGGATATTCCGGGACATGAGCTACTACGTCGAGTCCGAACGTAAAATCCGGGAGCAGGCGGATTTCCTGGAAAGGCTGATGGATTCCATACCCAACCCGGTTTTTTACAAGGATGCGCAAGGGCGCTACCTAGGGTGCAACCACGCGTTCGAGTCGGTGTTCGGCTTCAAGGCCAACGAGATAATAGGCAAGGACGCATTTGAAATCTACACACCGGAGCTGGCCGTTGTTTACCACGAAAAAGATTTGGAACTGTTCAACGCGCCCGGACAAACACAGGTATACGAATCCATAACGAAACCGGGGGGGGGAGGCACGCGGAGCATTATTATTTACAAATCCTGTTTTTTTGATGCTACAGGCCAAGTGGCAGGAATCGTAGGCGTGGGGGTAGACATCACGGAACGGAAAGAACTGGAACGGGAACAGGTGGAACTGATAAGGCAAACGGTGGATGCGCTGGAAGAAGCGCACGCTGAAAGGAAAAATGCGGAAGAGGCCAACCGGCTTAAATCGGAGTTTCTGGCAAACATGTCGCATGAACTCCATACGCCGCTTACGTCGGTGATAGGTTATTCCCGCATAGCTGGCGACCGGTGCAGGGACGTATCCATAGCGCTGGCGAAAATGATAGCGATGTCGAAGAATCCTGGCGGGAAGCCAGTGGCGGAGGAATGCGCCTCCTTGGCTACAGGCGCTACTGAAGCGGTGGATGATGCACTGGCGTTCAATAACGTCGTCGTTGAGCAGGGACAGAGGCTCTTCCAGCTGATAAGCGACCTTTTGGACTTGAGTATGCTGGAAGCGGGGCAGATGAAAATCCTGAGCCAGGTCGTATCCACCTTCATGTTGCTTGCATCCGTGCGGGAAAGCCAGTACAGGGACGCCGAGGCAAAGGGCCTGACGCTTACCGTCAACAGCAAGGATTTCCGCAACTCCGACATGGTATTTATGGGAGACGCAAAAAAGCTGGAGCATGTGCTTATCAACCTCGTACAAAATGCCATCAAATACAGCATTAAAGGCGAAGTGCGGGTTACTGCATCGCGGGACGGCGGCAACATAGTATTTAGCGTTAGTGACAAGGGCATAGGGATACCGGATAAGGAAAGGGACAGGATTTTTGAAAGCTTCCGCCAGTTGGACGGCTCTTCCACGCGCACACAGGGCGGCGTTGGGCTGGGCCTGTCGCTGGCGAAAAGGCTGATGGATACCATGGGGGGAGCGATCAGCGTGGAATCGGAAGTCGGCAAAGGCTCGGTTTTTTCCGTGACGCTCCCCTACCGCGCCATGGATTCCAGCGAGGCATAAACACGCCGCACCATTCGCCCCTTGCCCCACGCCCAAATAAGGAGATAATACCTATCATGAAAAAAACAGGCGATGAAATGCTAGAACCGTTCGAAAGAAAATTTGTAGGCAAGCAGTTCTCCATAAAGGACGCAGATTCCATAAAACCGTGGATAGACAGCCTGTTGGCGCGCACCATCGGCTCCGTCGCGGAGATGCAAGCATGGCTGGAAGACTTCTCGGAGCTTGAGGGCGTAATCGGGGAAGATGCGAACCTGCGATATGTGGCCATGACGTGCGACACCAAAGACCCGGCAAAAACGGAGGCGTACCTTTATTTCGTGCGCGAGTTGCAGCCAAAGCTCTCGGAATGGGATAACGCGCTGAAGAAAAAATATTACGAATCCCCTTTCAGGAAACAGCTCGACCCAATACACTTTGGCAGGCTAGACCGGATGTTCAGCGCCTCCATAGAACTCTTCACCGAAAAAAATATCCCGCTGGATACGAAGCTGTCCGAGATGTCCCAGCAATACCAGCAAATCACCGGCGCATGGACTGTGGAGTTCGAGGGCAAACAGCAAACGATGCCGCAGATGTCGCGCTACT
>JAHFEI010000166.1 GCA_023248615.1 Nitrospinales bacterium
GGCCGGAAGGGCCATAGCCCGTTTCAAACAGCACGAACCCCTTGGCGGGCGGCGCGTTTTTGAAGCGTTCCAGCACCTGCGCCGCTTCCTTGAACGGCCAGGCATTGCTTTTCAGGGCTTCTTCGAGGTGGATTTTGTGTTTCATGAGCACTCATTTTTTGCTTTAGAAAGCAGTTTTTCCGGTATTTTCTTTTGTTCCAATTCGCTTAACGTCCATCTAAAAGGCACAGTCCAACTTGTTCCTTTTTCAGATTTCTCCGCACGATTTTTTATGGCGGGCCACCATTTTATTATATGTGCCGCTTGTGTATGCAGCTGCTGGCTACACCATTGCCCCTCCATAAAAAAGGAAATTAATCCAGCGTTATGCAAGGCTAGCAACTGATGGGGCTTATTGTGTATATTGGCATCCCCGGAAATAATGACATTGCCGTTATTTCTAGAGAAATCAGTAATCCAGGAAATATCTTCGATTCCTTGATACAAATTGCGAACGCTGCAATACTCCCAACTGTCTTTTATTCCCAAGGCTTCTATGGCTTTTGGTATTTTTGGTGAAATCATCTCATCAAAAATGACTTTCATGCCGCCAAAGAAACCTCGAATTCAACAGCTTTTCTGACCATTTTCTCATCTACTTCATATGCGTCTGCCACCCGAGCATAGCTTCCATCGCCTCCGTCTTCTGCCCTCCATGCTCTATAAAGTGTTTCCGTTGGAACCCCCTCTTTTTCGATGATCGGTTGCCCATATGCCCTTCTTGGGTCAATCACTATTTCTGGATAATCGGAGCAACGAGGATACCATTTTATGGCAGTAGCCGTATTCGGGTCATACTCCACACCTTTATGGAGCGTGGTTTCTATTACATCATACATAGCAAAATTTCTGCTAGTCAGATCGAGCAGTTTTTTATCACCCGTCTGTTCTTGCGAAAGAGCAAAAATCCTTTTCCTGTCACTGATAAACTTCATAGACGTTGCAAAAGGATGTGGGTGTCGGATCTCTTTACGTGCATTTTCAGCAGCTACCCGGATAGCATTCATGGTGACACCCTGGTCACGAAAATATTTAATAAATCGGGCTTCCATCATATCAAGGAAGCCAAGCTCTTCTTTTTCATCAAGTGGTTCATACTGTCGCTTTATGACGGGCTGCGCTTTGGAATTGGGGTAGCCTCGCAACCAGCCGTAAATCTTTTGTGCTCCCTGAATTTCTAATAGCTTGGCCGCTTGGGAAACGGTATAAAAACCGCCCTCAACAGGCATAGATGATGTTAAAACGTGAATAGTCATAAAACACAAAACCCCAGTTTATCCCTAGCTACCTATAGCACAATAATGCCTGATTCGCTATCGCTAATAACTGACGGAAAGAGTTCTGTTACCGCCCTTTCGCCACGAAATGCGGATTCTTGAAGCCATCTTTTGCATAAACAAACGGTGCGCCGTCCAGCCCGATGAGCGAGCCTCCGGCGGCGTTCAGCACGGCGTGTGCGGCGGCGGTATCCCACTCCATCGTGGTTCCGAGGCGCGGATACACATCCGCCTTGCCTTCCGCGATCAGGCACAGCTTGATGGAACTGGAGGAGGAAATCCGCTCCTTCACCTTGCCCAGCTTCGCAACATATGCATCCGTTTTGGGGGAATTGTGCGACTGGCTGGTGACGACCACCAGCCCATCCTTCCCCGGCGTGCGCGCCTCGATGATTTTCGCCTTGCCGGTTTTGCCCTTTTTACAGGCCTTGCCGTTATCGCCCGTGTAATAGCAGACGCCCTCCACCGGCGCATACACCACGCCGACCATCGGCTTGCCTTTGGAAACCAGCCCGATATTCACCGTGAATTCGCCGGTGTGCCGGATGAAGCTCTTGGTTCCGTCCAGCGGATCCACCAGCCAGAAGGCGGTTTCCTTCAGATCCTCCCCGTGCCAGTTGGTGATGCCGGCATCGTGGTGCTCGTGGTCTTCCTCCGATACGATCGGCAGGTTGGGGGTGAGCACCTTGAGTTCCCGCACGATGTAATCATTGGCGGCGAGATCGGCCACCGTTACCGGCGATGCATCCGCCTTCAGGTGCACTTCCACGGAGCCTTCGTAATATTCCATGATGATGCGTCCGGCCTCCCGCGCGATGGCAAGCAGCGGCTCTGTCAGATGTTCATGCGCCATAGAGGAGTAGCCTTTTTCGAGTAATTATCGTCATCGCCTGAATCGCGTAGCGATTCTAGGGCGATCCATGTTGCAACGGGTTCGGGGCAAGATGGATGCCCCTAGAATTTGCTTCGCAAATTCAGGGCATGACGGAGTATAGAATAGCCAAGTAGATTGTGCAATGCACAACGCAAAACCGCTATACAGGCGGGTTTTTCGCCGCTATAAGGTCTGGCGTTTGAAGGGATTTGTCAACTGATTTCGGAATTTCCCATGCCCGCATCCCATTTACGCAAGGCGCAGGCGCAGATTGATCGCATCGTCGAGGCGGGGCTTTCTCCCGGAAACCGCCGCAGCGATCCGCTGCTCGAAGCCTATATCCGCCAGTTCTACCTCCATGCGCCCTACGAAATGCTGGCGGGAGCCAAGCCCACCTTCCTTTACCATGCCGCCGCCGGAAGCTGGAATTTCATCCTGGAGCGCAGCAAGGATATGCCCCGCAAGGCGCGCGTGTTCAATCCGACGGTGGAGGAACATGGCTGGCAATCCCCCCGCACCATCGTGGAACTGAGCATGGAGGATTGCCCGTTCCTGCTGGATTCCGTCACCGCTGAAATCACCCGCCACCGCTATAAAATCTACGAGGTGCTGCACCCCATTCTGAAAATCACGCGGAACGCATCCGGGCGCATTTCCACGCTCCACGACCGCGATGCCGACCTGCCGGAAGGCGGGAGGATGGAATCCTCCATGCATTTCCAGATCAGCCACATTGCTGACGAAACGGAGCGTGATGCGCTGGAGCGGGACATCGGAAACGCATTGTTTTTCGTCACCCTCGCGGTGGGGGACTGGCATCCTATCGAAGCGCGTGTGCGTGGAATCATCCGGGAGCTTGGCGAAAAAGCCCTGCCGTTCAAGCTCCCCGCTATTGAGGAAACGCGGCAGTTTCTCGCCTGGCTGCTGGAGCAGAATTTCGTGTTTCTCGGTGTTCGCGATTATGATTTTGTGGATGAAAAAGGCGGTGAAAAACTCCATTACGATCCGAAGTGCGATCTCGGCATCTTCCGCGCCGGGCAGGAAAGCGGCCATGTCCACGAAGCCCAGCCCCAGGGAATTCTGGAAGTTCCGGAGCATTCCTCCGCTGCGCGCGGGAAGGAGAAAATCCTCCTCGAAATCACCAAATCCAGCCGGAAATCTGTGGTGCACCGCCCGGTTCCGATGGATTATATCGGGGTGAAGAAATATAACGAGGACGGCGAAATCGTCGGCGAATATCGGCTGCTGGGGCTGTTCACTTCCTCCGTTTATTACCAGAGTGCCACGCGCATCCCCATCATCCGCCGCAAGATCGAGGCGGTGATCCGCCGCTCCGGATTCCCTGCCGATAGCCACAACGGTAAGGCACTGCTCGCCGTGCTCGAAACCTATCCGCGCGATGAACTGCTGCAAAGCACGGAGGAGGATCTGTTCCACATCGGCATGGGAATCGTGAGCCTTGGCGAGCGTCCACAGGCGCGGTTGTTCGTGCGGCGCGACAGGTTTTCGCGCTTCGTAAGCTGCCTCGTGTTCGTGCCGCGCGACCGCTTCAACACCCAGCTCCGCGAGAAAATGCAGGCGATTCTGGAAAAAGCCTTCGGCGGCGAGATGACGGAATATTATACGCAGGTATCGGAATCTGCCCTCGCGCGCATCCATTATTTTATTCGCTTCCAGGGAGAAGCACTCCCGGAACCCGACCTCGCCCACGTCGAGGAGCAGCTTGAAGAGGCCAGCATCGGTTGGGCGAAAGGCCTGCGCGACACGCTTGTGCAGGTGCATGAGGAGCGCGCGGGGGAGCAGCTTTTCCTCCGCTATGTGGATGCTTTCCCCGAAGCCTTCCGCAACACGTACCATTTCGGCGGCACGGTGCGGGATATTTTCAAGATCGAAGAAGCCTACCACCGCAATGATTTAAGCCTCGATCTCTACCAGCACGCCAACGAGGAGGAACAGGATTTCCACCTGAAACTCTACCATCCGGCAAGCCAGGTGGCACTCTCGGAAGTGCTGCCAATATTGGAAAACATGGGATTCCGGGGCATTGATGAACGTACCTATTTCATTACCCCATCTCACCAGAAGCAAGGGGTGTGGGTGCACCATTTCCGCCTGCGTCTTCAGTGCGATAGCGGGCAGGGGAACGGCGTGAAGCTCGCCTCGTTCGCTGGGGTGAAGCCGGAATTCGAGGAGGCACTGTTTAATATCTGGCATCGGAATATCGAGGATGACGGCTTCAACAAATTGATTCTGAACGCCCATCTGAAATGGCGGGATGCGATGATGCTGCGCGCGTTCAGCCGCTATGCCGTCCAGACTTCCTATCCCTATTCCCATATGTTCAACGCTGCCGTTATCGCGCGTTATCCGGCGGTGGCGGGGCTGCTGGCGGAACTGTTCCAGGCGCGCTTTTCGCCCGCGCTTAAAGAAAAGGAACGCGAGGAGCGGCAGAATGTGGCAGTTGCTTCTATCGCGCAGCTTCTTGCTACTGTGAAAAACATCGCGGAGGATAGGGTCATCCGGCAGTTCCAGGATACCATCCTCGCCACGCTGCGCACCAATTTTTTCCAGGTTATCGAAGGTGGCGCGCACAAGCCGTACCTCTCCTTCAAGCTCGATTCCGGCAAGGTTCCGAACCTGCCGTTGCCCAAGCCTTACGCGGAGATTTTCGTGTATGCGCCGGAGGTGGAGGGTGTGCATTTGCGCGGCGGAAAAGTCGCGCGCGGGGGGCTGCGCTGGTCGGACAGGCTGGAGGATTTCCGCACCGAAGTGCTCGGCCTGGTGAAGGCGCAGATGGTGAAGAACGCGGTGATCGTGCCGGTCGGCTCCAAGGGCGGATTCGTGGTGAAACGTCCGGTGGAAGGCGGGCGCGAGGCGGTGCTGGAACAGGGCAAGGCGGCTTACCGCACCTTCCTGCGCGGACTGCTCGACCTTACGGATAATATCGTAAAGGGCGACGTGACCCCGCCCGCGCGCGTGGTGCGGCACGATGGCGACGACCCGTATCTGGG
>JAHFEI010000167.1:0-3889 GCA_023248615.1 Nitrospinales bacterium
AAAGGTTGGCGTTCGAAAGGTCGGAGCCATAAAGGTGGGCGTTGCTTAAATTAGCCCTTTTAAGGTTTGCGTTATGCAAGTTGGCTTGGACAAGGTCTACGTCGTTAAGGTCGGCCCTTTCAAGCTGAAAACCTTCAAGCTGTTTTCTCTCCTTGAATGTTTGCTCGATAAGGCATTTTATTTCCGGCCCGGTCTTGATGGCCGAAGGGTTGTGCCAGAAGCAATCTTTCGAGTTTACGTCGAGCAGCCCGTTGCACAATGTGCCATCGCGAAAACGGTACTGGCAGACTTTATCCATATACCTACAAGCCCTCGTTTCCGGTTAGATCCAAGCCCCGTTGCTGGTCATGGGCCTATTCCAGTTTGGATGCGAATTTCGCCAGGCGGCGCATTCCCTCTTCAAGCTGTGCCATGGAAAGAGCGTACGAAAACCGCAGGTAGTTTTCCGCGCCAAATGCCACGCCGGGAACCGGGCCCACGCCCGCATGGTCTATAAGAAGGTTTGCAAGATGTACTGAATCCTTTATCGGCTCGCCGCCGAACTTGCGCCCAATCCACCCGGTAAAATCCGGAAACGCGTAGAACGCCCCCTTCGGGTTAACACAGGTCACGCCGTCAAGGGAGTTGAAAGCGCCCACCATCGCATCGCGCCGCTTGCAGAACTCTTCCAGCCTGGTCTGGAGGAACGACAGGTCTTTCAGTGCGGCGGCGGCGGCAAACTGCATAGGCGTAACGGCGTTAGATGTGGCCTGGCTTTGCAGTTTCACCATTGCGGCGACTATCTCGGCAGGCCCAAGGGCGTAGCCCATGCGCCAGCCCGTCATGGAGAATGTTTTGGAAAATCCGTTCACCAGTATCGTCCTGTTTTTTACGTCATCCCCAAGCGTTACGGGCGAAAGTGGTTTTGCGCCATCGTAAACTATCGCGTCGTAAATCTCGTCCGACACTAGGTAGATATCGTCGTTAACCGCTATCTCCGCGATTTTGCGGATAGTCTCGTTGCTGTAAACCGCCCCGGTGGGGTTGCAGGGGGAATTTAGGATTATCGCCTTGGTGGCGGCGGTTATTTTTGATTTGAGGTCATCAATGTCCGGGTTGAACCCGTTTGCCGGGTCGCAGTTAACGAACACCGGCGTAGCGCCGGCAAGTAGCACCTGGTTGGGGTACGAGACCCAGTACGGTGAGAAGATGATGACCTCATCCCATTCGTCGAACAACACCTGCGATATGTTGTACAGAGAGTGCTTGGCCCCCAGCGAGGTTATCACCTCATTTTTTTTATATTCCACCCCCAGCGTGTTTTTGGTGAACTCGATGATGGCGGTTTTTATGGTGTCGTTTCCTGCAACAGGGGTGTACTTGTTCAGCCCATCGCGGATAGCCTTTATGGCGGCGTCTTTTATGAAGTCGGGAGTGTCGAAATCCGGCTCGCCTGCGGCAAAGCTGATGATATCTTTTCCCTGGGCGTTCAGTTGGGAAATCTTTCCCGCGACCTCCATCGTTGCGGACTCGGCAAATGAACCCATTCTTCTTGCCAGTGTCATTCCCCGCTCCTTTTCATAGAACCTAATTTCCCCTTCAACGCCTTTATCACTGGCGGCGGCACAAGTCCGCTCACATCGCCGCCCAGCCCGGCAACTTCCTTTATTATCCTAGAGCTGATGAAATTATACTCCTCGCTGGGCATCATGAACACCGTTTCCACTTTATTGTTAATCTTCCGGTTCATCTGGCTCAGTTGCAGTTCATATTCAAAATCCGATACGGCCCGCAATCCACGCACGACGGTGAAGACGCGGCGTTCCATGCAAAAATCTACCAGTAGCGTATCGAACGATTCCACACTCACGTTTTTCAGTCGCTGTGTCGCCTTTTTTACCATTGCCACGCGCTCTTCTATGGTGAACAGCGGTTTTTTGCCCGGGTTTACCGCCACAGCCACTATCACTTTGTCGAAAACGGAGAGCGACCTTCGGATAAGGTCTAAGTGCCCGTAGGTAATCGGGTCGAAAGTGCCGGGGTATATGGTTGAGGTTTTCATCCGCCCTTATTTGCCGGAGGCAGTTTTTTTCATTCCCATGGCGCGCATGGCCGCATCTGCCAGCCCGCGTGGCGTAAGGCCGCACGCCTCTACCAACTCTTCCGGGGAACCAGAGGAAAAATAAGTGTCCGGCATGCCGACACGAATGACGGGTACGGGGAAATGCCCGGATGTAACCTCCGATACGGCGTCCCCCAGTCCGCCAATTGTCGTATGCTCCTCGGCGGTTACGATGGCGCCGGTTTCCCTGGCCGCCGCTATTACTGCGTCGCTATCCAGCGGCTTTACGGTTGCCATGTCTATCACGCGGGCAGACAGCCCATTCTTTCCCATCTCATCGGCCGCAAGCAACGCAACGTGCGTCATAAGCCCGCAGGTTATAAAAGTCACGTCGGTACCCTTGCGCAGTTCGGTGGATTTACCTATCGTGAGCGTCTTCTTTTCATCGTAGATTACCGGGAACTTGTCGCGGGGAAGCCGTATATATACGGGTCCATCGTACTCCGCCGCCGCCCGGATTGCCGCCGCCGTTTCGTGCGCATCTGCTGGCACGATAACGGTCATGCCCGGTATGGCGCGCATCAAGGCAATATCTTCGCCCGCCTGGTGCGATGGGCCGTCCGGCCCCACCGTGATGCCGCCGTGCGAGGCGACAATTTTCACATTCGCATGCGGATAGCCTATCGACTGGCGGACCTGCTCCCACGCGCGGCCCGTTGCGAAAATGGCAAAGGTGGAGGCAAACGGTATCTTACCTCCTGCCGCAAACCCTGCGGCGGTACCCATCATGTCCTGTTCGGCAACTCCCATGTTGAAGAAGCGTTCCGGGAACTCCTTTGCAAACACCGACGTGCGGGTGGAGCCGGAGAGGTCGCAATCCATTGCCACGATATCTTTATTTTTCCGGCCCAGTTCGGCCAGCGTTTTTCCGTAAAAATCCCTTAGTGAAAGCATGTCAGCCATTTCCTCCCGCCCCAAGCTCAGCCAGCGCTTTTTTAAGTTCGTCCGCGTTTGGCGCTGTGCCGTGCCATTTTGCAAGCCGCTCCATAAAGGAAACGCCTTTCCCCTTAACCGTGTGGCACCACACCATCGAGGGCTGGTCCTTCACCATTTTCGCGTTTTCTATTGCCTGTAAAATCTGGCCGAAGTCGTGGCCGTCTATCTCCTGCACGTGCCATCCGAAAGCTTTCCACTTTTCGCCTATCGGTTCAATGCCCATAACGTCTTTCACGAAGCCGTCTATCTGCAAGTCGTTGTTGTCCAAAAACGCAATCAGCGAGCCGAGCTTGTAATGCGCGGCGGTCATTGCCGCTTCCCATACCTGCCCTTCCTGGGTTTCTCCGTCACCCAGCAGGCAGTAGACGTATGAGCCGTAGCCGTTGAGCCTGTTAGCCAATGCCAGGCCGTTTGCCTGCGAGAGTCCCTGCCCTAGGGAACCGGTTGTTATTTCCACTCCCGGCGTGGAGGGCGCATACGGGTGGCCGCTCAACATGCTGTCCATCTGCCGCAACGATGCCAGTTCACTTTTTGAGAAATAGCCACACTCTGCCAAAGTTGCGTACAACACCGGCGCGGCATGCCCCTTTGAAAGCACGAACTTGTCCCGTTCATCACGCTTGGCGTATTTGGTAGAGTGGTTCATTTTGGAAAAATAGAGGGATACCAGTATTTCTACCGCCGATAGTGACCCGCCCGGATGTCCCGAGCCTGCGGTATGGATCATTTTCAATATTTCTATGCGTATCCTACGGGCTATCTCCCGCAACTCGCCAGCATCTTCGGTTCTTTTCACAAGTTTAAAACCCCACTTTGTTTGTTAAGAAGCGCCACATTATCACACACCCCGTT
>JAHFEI010000167.1:3899-5166 GCA_023248615.1 Nitrospinales bacterium
AATTGGCGGTTGCGGCGCAATTCGGGATGTGTGACCACCGGCTATTTGCCGTGGCACTTCTTGTATTTTTTCCCGGAGCCGCAAGGGCACGGGTCGTTGCGGCCTACTTTATCCGCATGGCGCGTAACGGTGTGCGGTTCTTCCGCCAGGTCGCCGCGGTGTTCCACTACGCGGGCCGGCTGTTTGCGTTCCAGCGGCTCCTCGGCCTTTTCTTCCACCTGCACCCTAAAAACCAGCGATGATATCTCGTGGCGGAAGCGGCCTATCATGTCTTCAAACAGTTCGTGTCCTTCGCGCTTATATTCGCTTAGCGGGTTCTTTTGCGCGTAACCCCGGAAACTTATCCCCTCTTTCAGGTGATCCATTGTAAGGAGGTGTTCTTTCCACTGGGTGTCTATCACGTTCAGCATTATGTATTGCTGGATGTCGCGGTAACGCTCGGCGCCTATTTTGGCCTCCTGGTCTTCGTACAGCGTCTCCAACTCTTTTTCCACGGCGTCCACAGCTTCTTCCGGCATGATGGTCTCGTACTTCAGGATGTGGTTTTTACCGATGATGAGGTTTTTTGCGGCATCCTGTTCCACGCGTAGCCCGAAGTGCGTTACCAGCCGGGTTTTCAACCCTTCGATGTCCCAATCGTCCGGGTGCGCCTTTTCGGGCATCATTTCAGCCACCATTTCCTTGGCGGTATCATCCGCCATGTCCAGCACGGTGGCTTTCAGGTCGGCCCCTTCCAATATCATCCTGCGCTGTCCGTATATGACCTCGCGTTGTTTGTTCATTACGTCGTCATATTCCAGCAGGTGCTTGCGTATGTCGTAGTTGTGCCCTTCAACCCGTTTTTGCGCATTCTCCAGGGCTTTGGATACCATGCTGTGTTCTATCGGCTCGCCCCGTTCCATGCCCAGCTTTTCCATAAGCGTGGAAAGCCGCTCGGAGCCGAATATCCGCATCAGGTCGTCTTCCATGGAAAGGTAGAAGCGCGATTCGCCGGGGTCGCCCTGCCTGCCGGATCGCCCGCGCAACTGGTTATCTATACGGCGGCTTTCATGGCGTTCGGTGCCGATTATTTTCAGGCCTCCCGCCGCCAACACTTGCTCGCGCTCGTCGAGGCATTGCCCTTTAAGCTCTTCCAGCCGCGCTTCAAAACCCTCATCCTCCGGCTGGAGTTCCGTTTTTATCAGCATCTCGTGGTTGCCGCCAAGCACGATATCGGTTCCGCGGCCTGCCATGTTGGTTGCGATGTTTGCCGCCCCACGCCGTCCGG
>JAHFEI010000168.1 GCA_023248615.1 Nitrospinales bacterium
GGTTCTTGCAGTAGGGGTAACATTTCTTCTGGGCTGTATGCTAATAAACAGCGCCACAGGGAAGGACGCGTAGAGGGGTATGGGAAAAGGACCGATAAATATACTTATCACCGCCGCTTCGCGGCGGGTGGCGCTCATAAGGGCGTTCGCCGACAGCCTGTCCAAAATCGGGAATACAGGGACAGTAATCGCCACCGATTCCGACCTGCTCTCGCCAGGACTTTTCTTTTGCCACGCGCACCACATAGTGCCGCTATCCACCTCGCCCGACTACATACCGGCCATAAAAAAAATCTGCCGGGAAGAAAACATCTCGTTGCTCATACCCACCATCGATGAGGAGCTACCTATCTTCGGACGGTACAAAGAAGAGTTTGGCGCCATGGGAGTGGTGGTGCCGGTGGCAGACGAGGAAATAGTGAACTTGTGCAACGACAAATACAAAACCTACCTCTTTTTCAAGGAAAACGGCCTCCCGTTCGCCGAGACATACCTGCCGGACGAAGTGCGTAAGCTGAAACCGGGGTTGCCGCTGTTCATCAAACCCCGACTCGGGCGCGGAGCTGTGGGCGCACACCCAATAAACACGGCAACGGAACTGGACTTCTTCATCAATTACGTCAAAGACCCGGTTATCCAGAAATTCCTGCCGGGGAAAGAATACACCATTGACGTATTGTGCGACCTTAAGGGAAACGTGCTTTCCATCGTTCCGAGGCATCGCATGGTCATACGCTCTGGCGTGTGCGACAGGGGGTGTACCGAAAAAAACATGCCCCTGATAAACCTGGCGGAAAAAGTGGCCCGCGCCCTCCATATTGTGGGAGCCGCGAACCTACAGTGCAAAATGGACGGCGACAATATCGTATTTTTCGAGGTCAACGCCCGGTTCTCCGGCGCGATACAGCTGACCATCAAAGCGGGAGCCGATTTCCCATCCATGATTATCGAAATGCTGAACGGTGGTGTGAAACCTCGCATCGGTGAATTCGAAGATAACCTGACTATGGTCAGTTATGAAGAAAGCATCTACCGCCTTAATGGCAAGGCCTGGAAAAGCTGAAGCGCCAGCCGCACCGGACGCCTGCCAGCCATGCGCCCCTGCACCTAAAAAATACTAGCCCAGTCTTTTGTTTTTGCCGATAATGGGCGGCATGGGGAAAATGTATAAAGTCGCTGTTGTGGGATGCGGAAGGATAGCATCCATACTGGAAGACGATCCGCTACGCGAAAAACCGGCCACACACGCCGGAGCCTTCGCCGCCCACCCGATGACAAAGATGGTCGCCGCGTGCGACATAAACGTACAACGGCTGGAAAAATTCGGCGCCAAATGGCGAATACCATCCCCCTACCTGTACCGCGACTACCGCGAGATGTTGCGCCATGCAAAGCCGGATATCCTGAGCGTGGCAACGTGGACGGATTCCCACTGCGATATCGTGCTGGAGGCGGCCAGGACGCCATCCATAAAAGGGATATACTGCGAAAAACCGATAGCATCCAGCCTTGCCCAGGCCGACAAGATGATTGCCGCATGTGAAAAAAAAGGAATCCCGTTGGTGGTGGGACACGAGCGGCGGTTCGACGCAAATTTCGTAATGGTAAGACGGATGATAGAAAAAAAATCACTTGGTGAGTTGAAAACTGTTTTTGCGCAGGCGCTTTCCCTGCCAGTGCCAGCGTTGCCCCGCAGCAAATACGTTGGCGGCACATTCTTGCACGATGGCACACACATGATAGACCTTGTACTTTATTCCGGCGGCCCCGCCAAGTGGGTGATGGGCTACGACAAACGCCCCTACGGCAAGCGGAACATCGAAACCACGGCGGGCGGAATAATAATGTTGGAGAACGGCGTAACCGTTTTCGTGGAAGGCGGCGGCGAGCGGGAATACTTTAAATTCGACCTCGACCTCCAGTTCACCGGCGGCAGGATACTGATAGGCAACTCCGGCATCCACACCTTTACAGGTGGCGCCAGCAAACATTACACAGGATTTCGGGAACTGTTCCCCATCCCCTTCCCCGCCCCAAAAAAACGGGTGAACTCATTGGTGGGTGGCGTGACGGAGCTGGTACGCGCCATATGTAGCGGGAAGGAACCCGCCTCCAGCGGGCGCGATGCGCGTAACGCCTTGCGACTGATAATGGCCACCTACGAATCGGCAAGCGGTGGCGGGAAGAAAATACAGATAAAGGACAGGCGCGGCAAAAAGTGAGCGGCGCAAAAAACCCTGTCATCATCATCCAGGCCAGGATAGGCTCTACCCGCCTGCCCGGAAAAACCATGATGGGAATAGGCGGCAAGATGCTTATCGACTGGGTTATAGACGGTGCACTCCAAATAAAAAATGCCGCCGATGTGGTGGTGGCCGTGCCGGATGGGCTGGAAGACGATGCGCAGGCGGCCTATATCGCCAAGCGCGGAGTAAAATGTTTTCGCGGCTCCACCTTGGACGTGCTTGCGCGGTACTACCATGCCGCCGCCTGGACTAAGGCCGACCCGGTGGTACGCCTTTGCGCAGATAGCCCCCTGCCGGGAAGCGAACTGATGGATGCCATGATAGAAGAGCATATCGGGAACAATGCCGACCTTACGCACTGCGCCACGCTTTTCCCCCTCGGCTCCGCTGGCGAGGTAATATCATTCGCCGCGCTGGAGCGGATGTTCCGCGAGGCGCAAAAAGAATATTGCCGCGAGCACGTTACCCCATACATCCACGAAAACCCGCAGGCTTTCTGCATACACCGCGTAAAACCCCCGGCATGGATGCAGAAAAATTACCGCCTAACCATAGATACCGAAACCGACGTGGAAATGATGGAAACGCTTTTCGGCTCGGTGCGGTCGGCGGGGATGGAGGTAAACTTCACAAACGCAATGGCTATGCTGGACTCGCGCCCGGAAATAGCCTTGATAAACGCAGGCGTGAAACAACGGAACTGGCGGGAGGAATAACCGAAAAAACGCGGCGGCCTAAAGAAAGGCCGGTTTCCATCACCACTTTGCCAGATGCCCGTTCAGCGCCGACTGTATGCCCCGGTTGGTTGGGTCCAGGTCGAGCGCCAGCAAGTAGGCTTTTACCGCATCATCTTTGTGGCCAAGCGCATCAAACGCCTTCCCGCGCAGGGTATAACCATGCGAGCTTTGCTTAGCCTCCAGCGCCTTGCCGACAAACTCCAGCGCCTTCTCATATTTTCCCATCTTCAGATAAACTCTCGCAAGCCGGTAAGGGACGTCGGAATCTTCGGGGTTTTGCTTTCCCACCTCCTCGTATGAGGCTATAGCCAGCGGGTACTGCCCGTTGTACTCATGGCAGGAGGCGAGATTGAACATCGTGTTGTGGTACTTCGGGTCGAGTTGCAGGGCCTTTCGATATTCGGCAATCGCTTCATCGTACCGTTCGCGTGTTCGATACTCATTGCCAAGCTCATGGTGCGCACTGGCATCATTAATTGTTTCGGCTATTGTCCTGTACATCTGTAGCACGGCCTCATCCATGCGGGAGTCGAAATCGGACACATATACCCGCCCCTGCCGTTTCCACCGGCTGGTAATCGAAGAAGGCCCCAGCACAGTATCTACATGTGCGGTGTGCAGAACCGGATCGTATTTCATAGCCGGTTCTATGGCGGAACGCACATCGTCGAAATTTAGCGCCTTAACCGCCTTTAACTTAAACGAGTCGAAACCGTCCTTTTTGAGCTTGGCCATTTCAAACTCAATCTCCGGGCGGTCTATGGTGTTAACCGGCGCCGAGGAACCCTTTACAAGGTCGAACGCTTTGGGCGACATAAGGTTATAGGCGAGCAGGCGCGGGATGCGGTTATGCTTGCCCATAAGGTCCATCTTCAGAGGCAGGCCTTTGTCCGCTAGGTTCGGGTGATGTAGCCGTATCGGCTGGTCGGAAGCCACCAGCAGGTAATAGCTGGATTTTATGAAGAGTATCCCGCAGTGGGCGAAACTTTGTTTCAGCGTTTTAAGGACTATCTCCGCGCCAACGCTACCTATGCGGGAATCCATCCACGTCACATAAATACCGTCGGGCCGGAGCCTTTTTTTTATCACTTCAAAAAAGTCGCGCGTGTAAAGCTTCGATGAACTGAAATAAAGCGGTGAGGTAACGGTGTTAAGTATCATGTCGTAATCCTTTGTGGACGCCTTGGCATAGTGGATGGCGTCATCAACGATAATATTCACCTTCGGGTTATGCTCGATATCGAAGTTCCAGCGCACCATGCGGAACTGGTTCTCGCGCACCACCGGGTTTATCTCCACCACGTCGGTGTGGTCGAAAAGCATCCCCACAGCCGACGCCGTGCCGCCGCTTCCCAGGCCCAACACCAACCCTTCGCCAGCCCTTGGGGCGAACATGGAACCGATGGCGCCGACAACTTTCTCCGAAGGGTTGTTCAGCGGGATGCTGATATATCCGTTAATGAAAAAGAACGGCTGGCCATTCGACCAGTTGATGGAAAAAACATCTTGGTACCCTTTAAACCTTTCCGGGAAATTGAATTTCTTGCGGTCTTTTTCCATATCGCCTGCCGAATGGAACGACGTGTAGCTTAAGTAGAGCAAATCCTCGTCCCACTTCCACTGGTGCAACCCTATTGTTAAAAGCGCCGCCGCAACCGCGCACAGAGGCAGGAGTTTTTGCCCCCATGTGAAAACCACCAGCGCGACGGCCACCAGCCCGGATATCACCAGCAGTTGTACGCCATAATCAAGATACCGGTGCAACAGAAAGGCCATCAGCAGGAAGCCGCCGACATTTGCCAGCGAAGAGATATAAAGAAGCGAGCCGGATTCTTTCGCTATCTCGTTCCTGCTTTTAAGGAGCGCCGGGATGGTGGCCCCAAATGTGACGACTGGTATGCCCATCAGCAAGAACAGCGCTCCCCCTTTCAGGAAGATGATGGCGGTACCGTGCGCCACCGCCGTTTCGTACATGGCGGCGTAAAAGGCCAGCAGGTCCTGGTAAAGGCCCAGGAAGAGGAACAACCCCGCAATGTTAGCGGCTAGTAGCGCGCCATACCCGATATTAAAGCGTTTCACCAAAAATGAGCCGAGAGCTATGCCGAACAGGATGATAGCCAGCACCAGCGCAAATGTTTCGCGGAACGGGCCGAACATCA
>JAHFEI010000169.1 GCA_023248615.1 Nitrospinales bacterium
ATTGGGAGCAATGGATGCGCCACCCGGCTTGCTCCTGCTGGCGCCGGAGCGTAGCGGAGATGCCCCGAAGCAATTCCTTTTTTAGCATTAACTTAAAGTAAAACAATGAGCTGTGGTGGGGGCGAGGGGAGTCGAACCCCTGTCCGAAAACCATTGACCGCCAGGACTACATGCTTATCCCTCGAATTTTTTGTCGCAGATGCCGCGCCCAAGGGCAGGCTCGCTTCATCCGCCAACAACGTTTAATCTCGTCCCGACCCCCGTTGCCCTGACCAGAACCATCCCACCTTGTATTGCATCCGGCAAAGCGCTGCGGGAGAGTCCCCTGCCGGACGTCAGCGTGCGATTAAGCCGCTAAAGCGTATTCAGTATTGGCGATTGTGATCGCTTAACGTTTTTACGAGGACGTAACCCTCGGCATGCCCCGAGAACGATCTCCGCATTCCCGTCGAAACCGGTACGCCCCCAGTCTCTTTCCGCATTATAATCGAATCCGAGGCGTATAAACAGGCTCTACATTATCGGCAATGTAAAACTTATCACGGAGGTATTATGCAGGAAACAGGATATGCCCTTTCCAGGAAGGTAGAAATGGGGTTTGAAGAGGCCGAAAAACGGGTGCGGGAGAAGCTGAAAGAGCAGGGGTTCGGCGTATTGACCGAAATAAACGTGACAAAAACGTTCAAGGAAAAGATAAACGCGGATTTTCGTCGCTACGTTATCCTGGGCGCGTGCAACCCCAAGTTTGCCCATAAGGCGCTTATACTGGAAACCGAAATAGGCCTGATGATGCCGTGCAACGTGATTGTGTACGAGGCCGACGATGGCAAGACGGTGGTAGCCGCCATTGACCCGACATCCGCAATGGGCGCGGTGGGGAATGAGGCGCTTAAGGCGGTAGCCGCCGATGTGCGCAAAGGCCTGATGGCGGCTGTATTGGGGGTGTAGCGGATAAGTAGTTGAGTATGTATCCCTTTTCGTACTAGAATTGCAACGGTATGGACGATTGTATTTTCTGTAAAATCATAAGGGGGCAAATTCCCACCGATAAAATAATGGAAACGGATAACGTCCTCGTCATAGAGGACTTGCACCCGCAGTCCCCCAAGCATTATCTGGTAATCCCCAAAAAACACATTCAGGACGTAGTGAGCCTTACCGGGGACGACAATCCGCTTTTGTGTGAGATGTTCCAGGTGGTGAGAGATGTGGCTCAAAAGAAGGGGCTGGACAAAAACGGGTTCCGGGCTGTTATTAACCACGGTATGAATGGTGGGCAGACTATATTCCATCTACATATGCATATCATGGGTGGTCGGCCCATGAACTGGCCGCCGGGATAGCGCTTAGGGTTGTCCCACTTGACACCGCGCCGCACGGGCAGTCCAAACACCCCCAAAAGAACAACCAAAGGATAATAGATGGCGCTAAATGTGCGCGAAGCTACTCTAAAACTGTTGGTCAGGACATTCCGTGAAGATGGGTACTCAAACTACCTGCTCGACGGAGCCATAGCTCGCAACACGGAATGGACGGAAGTCGACAGGGGGTTCCTTTAAGGCGCTTTATTTTGGCGTTCTTCGCCGGATGATATTGCTGGATAGCCTCATATCCCCCAAATGCCGCTCCTCCTACCTAAAAGTTCCGGAAAGCATAAAGATGATACTGCGGCTTGGGTTATATCAAATAATTTCTATGGATAGGGTGCCAGCCAGTGCTGCTGTTTCGGAATCTGTCGAGCTGGCCAAGAGGTATGGGCATAAGGGAACAGCGGGTATGGTGAACGCAATTTTGAGAAGGTTCTCCGAGGAGAGGGAGGAACTCATAAAGAG
Source organism: Nitrospinales bacterium (assembly GCA_023248615.1). Taxonomy (GTDB): domain Bacteria; phylum Nitrospinota_A; class UBA7883; order JACRGQ01; family JACRGQ01; genus JAHFEI01. The sequence goes on from JAHFEI010000169.1 coordinate 1,833, forward strand.
GCTGAACTCGTGGAATGAACAGGATATACAGCAAATAGCCACCCATACATCTCATCCTGAATGGCTGGTCAAAAGGTACGTCGAAGAGTTCGGCCTGGAAAAGGCTGTGTCTATCCTGAAGGCGAATAACGAGCCTCCCCCGCAGAGCTTTAGGGTTCGTGACTGGGCGAAGTTAGAAGCAGAGGTAAGTTCCGGGCGGCTAAGTATAGAAAAAAGCCTATATAACAAGGACGGTGTTGTAGTAGGTGGCTCTTTTCAAAAGAATATAGAAAAATTTAAATACGATGGAGATATAGTACCCCAAGACCAGTCATCGCTTATCGCCGCCTCACTGGCTACAGGTGCCACAGGGGTTGTGCTGGAGCTATGCTGTGGAAGGGGGAATAAGTCAGAGGCTATTTTAAAAAACATTGATAATAACGCATTTATTGTTAATGCTGACCTTTCGATAAGCAAGCTGAGACAGATTCGCGAGATGAAGAGCAATAGATTAAATCCTATTTGTCTTGATGCTGTAAAGCCCTTCCCATTTATAGATATTTTTCAATTTATATTCCTCGATGCCCCCTGTTCCAACTTGGGAACCATCAGGCGCCACCCGGAAATTCGTTATCGTAAGTCAGAAGGGAAGATAACCGAGATGGCTGATATTCAGTTGCAACTTTTGACTAACGCCGCCGGATACCTGGCAAAAGGGGGGAGGATGCTTTACGCCGTTTGCTCCGTGGAGCGGGAGGAGACGGTTGAGGTAGTGGAAAAGTTCCTTTCCGTCCACCCCGGTTACCGCAGTTTGGATATCGGTTCAACGCGGCCCGATCTGGTGGAGGGTGGGCTTACCGATTGCGGGAACCTGCGTATCCTTCCCGGCAACTACGGCATGGACGGATTTTTTGCGTCCCTGATACAAAAAAAGGAGTAGCACAAGTTCCCGCCCAAAAGATTCCGCCCGGACTTGGACACCTGTGGCTTTTTCGACGATGGCGGTTTAGGTCGGCGCGACTAAAAAACGGCCTGTCCATGGGACAATATTCCCCGGCATTCCAGATAACCGGGGTGCAGAATATCCATCCGGTATCCGGATTCCGTTTGGAAATACCGGTGATATACTGAAGCCATCAGAGGTGGACTTACCTGCTCATATGGAGGTGCGTTGATGGGCGATGGCAAATTCATGGTTGCAACCTGTTTGGTAACTTTGGCCCTGCACGGTAATTTTTCACTGAAGGGCAAGCGTTCTATCCTGAACCGGATAAAGTCCAGGGTGCGGGGCGGTTTCAACGTTTCGGTAGCCGAGGTGGGGGAAAACGACAGGCTTCAGACCGCCGTTTTGGGTTTTGCGGCTGTTGGCAACGACAGGGTTTACCTTGAGGGCTTGATGCAAAAGGTTGTAAACTTCATCGGCGGCATAAGCGCGGCGCAGATAGCGGACGTGCAGGTATTGGTAGAAGTGAAAGGAGGTTACGACCATGCTTTCCTATAAAAGGTCGGCGCGGATACGGGAACTGATGATAGAGGAGATAAGCGACATCATAAGGACCGAGTTGAAAGACCCGAGGATAGGTTTTGTTACGGTGGTGGATGTTGACTTGCCGGAGAACCTGAGGCACGCCAACATATACATATCGCCTATGGGGACGCCGGAGGAGAAGCAAAGGACAGTGGATGGGGTGCAGTCGGCGGCGCCATTCATACGCAGGCAGTTGGGGCAGCGGATGAAAATAAAGTTCCTTCCGGAGCTTACCATCAAGTGGGACCACACGGCGGAGCACTCCGACAAGATAAACAAGATAATCCACCGTATCCACGAGGAAGAAAATAAATCTTCCAAAACCGGCGGGGAAGAGTAGAATGGCGAACCTTTATGGATGGATTTATAAATTTTTACAAAGACACGGGCATCGCCTCAAACAAGGCGCTGGACGTAATCAAGAGAATAACCGGCCAGCCCAAGGCCGGTTTCCTCGGCACGCTTGACCCGATAGCGTCCGGCATTTTGCCGGTCGCGCTCGGCTGGGGGACAAAGCTGTTCCCCTATTTCGAGAAGGTGCCGAAGAAATATCGCGGCGCCATGATTTTCGGCTCGGAAACGGATACGCAGGATTCCACGGGTACGGTTACTGTCACGGCCCCATCGGAGCATATTACCAAAGAGATGTTGCAAGAGGTCTTGCGCGATTTTACCGGGGAGATAAGCCAGGTGCCGCCTATGTACTCCGCCAAGAAAATTGACGGACAGCGGCTTTACCAGATAGCGCGTAAGGGCGGGGATGTGGAAAGGGAGCCTAAAAAGGTATTCGTCCACGAACTGGAGTTGGCCGAGTTCTCTCCCGGCATGGCTGTCATCACCGCCACCGTGGCGCAAGGCACATATATCAGGACACTTTGCGAGGATATCGGGCGCAGGCTCAAATCTGCGGCGCATATGGGTTCGCTTGTCCGGGAAGAGGTGCATGTGTTCGGTATGGATACCTCGTGGACTGCCGAGCGGCTTGACCAGCGCAGGGACTTTCCGGCGGAGTGGCTTTTGCCTTTGGATGCTCCGTTGCAGTTCCTTCCACGTGTAGATGTTTCCGATGCCAACATAAGGTTGCTTCTAAACGGGCAACAGGTTGCCGTCACCGAAAAGCTTAACGGGAATGTGCGGCTGTACGGCCCGGATGGCGCGTTCATTGGCATCGGCCATGTAGACCCTGTCACCAGAAAACTCTGTCCGTCGAAATTGGTACCCGCCTCCGATCCAGTTCCCTTCTCCCGCCGCTAGCCAAACCGGAATGGCCAACGCCGTCTCTGCCCATCTTTGGGAAAGAGGTTTTGGGGGAGATTTATTAAGGAAATCCCTTGATGTGTGATGTCGCATAACCGTTGTGGCGGGGACGATGGGTGCTACGCCTTCCTTTGCATTGCCGTTGAGGCCGGATAGCGCGGGAGTACGCCAAAAGAAAAAATCCGGGGTGAAAGCATGAATTAAAAGCCGCGCCTTTACTGGTCAATCTCAATGCCGCGACAGGACAGGTGCGTCAATACAGGCTAAATCCATCGCGCAATTTCAACTACATTCTCCGGGTTTATGAGGTGCGGAAATAGAGTGCGCTTTCGCCACGTTGCCTGTGGTACTATAGCATGCTTTACGGCAGTAATCGGGACGTGGCTCAGCCTGGTAGAGCACTCGCTTCGGGAGCGAGGGGTCGGTGGTTCGAATCCACTCGTCCCGACCACTTTTCATTTGGTCGGTTTTTTTATTTTCAGTGCTTGCTTCTA
>JAHFEI010000010.1 GCA_023248615.1 Nitrospinales bacterium
GGCCAAACTCAAGTTGGTCGGTAAGTTTCAGTTCGGTGATGAGTACTTCTATCAGCACCTGCTTTGGCATGCGATCCAGCCTTTTGATGGTTTCTATGATGAACTGGTAGTTGCGCTCCGCCGTGCGCACGATAATCGTGTTCGTCTCCTGATGGGACAGTATCAGCACTGGGCCTTCCACCCCGGTGGAAGCAGGCTCCATTCTGGCGCCAGCCTGCGCGGCCTTTTTCTTCGCCGGGTCTTCTAGGTATATCTGGCGCACCAGGTTGGCCAGGTTGTCCGCATCGCCATGTTGCACATGGTAGACATTCGTCGCAACCTCTGTGGAGCCGACTGTGCTGGTATCCAGTTTTTCCAGCCATGAGCGCACGGTGGGGTAAAGGTTCGGGAACGGGCTTACCATCAGCACGGCGTTCAGTCGGTCTACCGGCAGGAACAGTATGCCTGCTCCGGGCGTGGGTTTGATGTACCCCATTGCGTTGAATATAGAAACAAGCTCCGCCGTAACTTCCATCGCGTTGGCGTTTTTCAACTCGAAAAGCTTTACCTGCATGGCGTCCAGCGTATCCACGTCTATGGCCTGCACCAGGCTGACCACCTGTTGCATTTTTACGCCACGTTCCACAAGCACCGCCATGTTGGAGCGCGCAAGCACGGTAACGGACGCCTCTTTGGACAGGAACGGTTTGATCATCTCAATCGCCTGTTCGGCGGATATGTAGTTGAAGGTGAGGATTTGTATCATATACCTGTCGCGCGCGGCGAAGTCCGAGGACGGGGTGTCGCGGTATACCTGCAAAGGCTCTTTCAGAGCAAGAGCCGACGGCAAAAAGCGCCAGTAATTACCTATCTTCACCCGCGTTATTCCGTTGAGCATCAAAAGCTGGTCTAAAAGGTCCAGTGCGCCGGATATCGGTATCTTGTTCATGGTGCGAATGGTGACAAACCCTTTTAAGTCCTGCTCGACTATGTAGTTCATGTTCAGCAGTTCGCAGATGTTTTTAATGACTTCGCGTATCGGGCTGGATTCAAAATTCAGCACTATAGACTGGCCGGAACGGACAACCTGCGGCTCTGTGGCCTTGGCCGCGCCCTGCTCTACCCGCATCCCTCCCTGCCTTTCAAGCGTTTGGGCCGGGATGCCGCCTTGTGGCGGGATGACGCCCTGCGGAGGGCCTGGAAGCGGGGCGGCCTCTTGCAGAGCCACCGTGGGGGTATTTTTAGCTCCGGATATGGAGATATCCTCGGCGCCAGCCCTTGCGATGTACAAAAGAGTCAGGCATGCCAACGCTGGCATTACGATGGTCAGGATACGGCGCAAATACAAATCCCCCATAGTCTAAAGTACTATTCAATCTTTTGGATAATACTAGCACATTGCCGCAAGGTTCAATTATTGGAATTACGGGGCTGTTTTTGCTTGCACTATGAAAAAGACGGAACACTCTTTGGGCGTCCGCTTTTTTGTTTACGCTACCAATCTACACCACCCACGTTGGCGGCAGTTCTGTACGCAACTTGGCGCAAGGGGAATCCAGTATCTTAATCCACCACAGGTGGGTGAAGAATCTCCCTTAGCCTGGATGATATCCTTCGCCGAGGCTCTGGATGACAAAGGGGACAGCCGGGTTAGGCTTCGCTTTCCGGGAAGACCCGATACTTTGTGGTGTAGTTGGAGTCGTGCAGTACCAACTGCTTTGCCAGCAACCGCTCTTCGTTAATCAGGATCGGGCCTTGCAGGTTGGCGGTCATCTGTTTCAGGTCGTCCGGCAAGGTTACGATTACCCTTATCACCAGTTTGTTTTTATCTTTTATCTGGAGGTCTTCCATATCTTCGTCAGACACATCGAACTGGTAGTCGGCACAAAAAAGAAACGGGTCTATTGTCACAAACCCCAGGTTTGCCTCGTCTATCGCCTGTAGCAGGTCGAACGGCGTCCCTTCCATGAACGGTATGAATACGAACCGCGAGTAGTTGTGGAACCCTATCAGCCCCTCGTTTAATGTAAGGATTTTCGCGGGGTCTATTTCCACTTCTCCGAACCGGGCGCTGGCTATTTTCATGGTTTTTTTCCGCCCATCCCGCCCATCAGGTCTTTCAGCGACGTCATGTCCACCTTCTGCCACGATGAGGCCAGCTTGTTCTCTTCCTGGATTTTGCTGTAAATCTCTTCGCGGTGGATGCTCATCGAACGCGGCGCTTCCACGCCCACCCGCACCGACCGGCCTTTTACGTCCATTATGGAAATTTTTATGTTGTCGCCGATGTTTATCGACTCCCCCACTTTTCTCGTCAAAACCAGCATCTATTTTCTCCTCTGCCATCCATGGCTCGTTAGGGGGACATTCTACCGCAAACGGGGCGCTTAATTCCTCTCGAAAATCCACTTTAATCTCCTATCTGGGGTATTTGTTTATTTCAGGAAGTTCATCAGGGTGGGCTGGATTATCTGCGCCGTTGCCCGTGCCGTGGCCTGATATGCGGCCTGTAGTAGCGAGAAATCGGAAATAGCTTTCGCCATATCCGCATCCTGCGCATTGGAAAGCAAAGTAGTCGTATCCGCTTTCGATTGGTCCAACTGGGCGGTGTTGGTATCCAGCCGGTTTATCCGCGCACCTATTTCGCCGCGTAGCGCGGAGCTGGCATCAATCGAGGATGAGAGGTTTTCCATCAGCCCGGATATGGCATGGACATCGTTTCCTTTCATTGCGGCGCTAAGCTTTTGCAAGGTGCTGACAAGGTTCCTGCCGCCGCCTATGCCCAGCACCTCCGCAGTTTTACCTGCATTCAGGTCCAGGGCATATGCCACGGTGCTTGCGTTATTGGAGGTCATCGTCATAGCCGATTTGCTGGAGTTTATCCCCGCAGTCACGTTTGCGCCACTGGCGTTGATGGCATTAATGATGTCTCCCACAGTCGTAGCCCCGGCAAAAGTAACCGTGGCGGATGTGGCGCCGTTTACTACGGAGATGCTGGTGGCCGTAAGGCCGTTGCCCCCTTGCAAGTCGCTAAGCAGGGTGGATGCCGTCACGCTTGGGTTCATGTTATCCCCGCTAAACAGCCCGACATTCCGGCTTCCGCCTATTCCCAGGTCGGAGGCCGTAGTTCCGGAGGTGTTTGTTATCGTAATCGGGCCTGTTACGTTTGTGGTGTTGTTGTCTTTAATTTGTATGGACATGCCGTCCGATGCTATGGATGCGGTCACGTTTGCGCCGCTGGCGTTTATGGCGCCGATTAGCGAGCCGACTGTGGAGCCTGCGCCCACTGTGACGGAGCCGGTGGCTCCCGCACGGTCGGTAATGGTGAACGAACCTGCGGATATCCCCTGCCCGCCGCGTAGCGCGGAAAGGGAGGTGGAGTTGTTCAACCTCGGGTTCATGTCCGCAGACAGGAAATCCGACGCCAGTACGGAACTGGGGATGGTGGCGCCCTCGCTAACATCCGACTGCATGGATTGGTGGTCGCCGGTGTAAGTGCCGCTTGCGCTTAACGGCGGGTTGTTAGTCACCCTGCCGCCGAAAATGAAGTCGGAGCCTATTTTGCTGTTGCCTATCTGTATAGCCTGGGCAAGCAGGTTGTCTATTTCCGCTGCGGTTGTGCGCCTTGTTGCCGGAGTGGAGGAGCCACTGGCCTGCCCCATGGCAAGCTCCCTTGCGCGGGTTGCTATTTCGGTGGTGGATGCCACCAGCGATTCGCTGGTGCCAAGGTACCCCTTGGCCTTTTGCCCAATTATGGAGTAGCGGTCATTGCGGTCGAGCCGCGTTTGGTACTGCATTATTTCGCCTATTGCCAGCGGGTCGTCCGAGGGGCGATTCACGCGCTTGCCGGAGCTTATCTGCTCGGAGGCCGTATAAAGCCCCTCGTTTTGCTTGTACATGTTGGTAAGCGAGTTGTTGTACATCATGGAGTTCGTAATTCTAAACATGCTTTCCGTCCTTCCTTCGCGTATCCATTACTTATCGTCCGCCGGAGTCCATATCTTTATTTGATGCCCAACAAGGTGTTTAGCATATCATCGACGGCGCTTATCATTTTCGCCGACGCCTGGTATCCGTGCTGGTACTTCACAAGGTTCACCATTTCTTCATCTAGCGCTACGCCGGACACCTGATCCCGCAGGTTTGTAAGCTGGGTGGAGACCGCATCCTGCAATTTTTTGTCGTCCGTTGCCGCCCTCGCGTTTGCGCCGACCCCGCCGACAACCGCACCGTAAAAGTCGTTGAAGGTATAAATCCCGGATGTGGATGTATAGGTGGCAGACGCTACCGGCGCGTTTTGGCTCCAAACCCCGCCGAGCGTTTTTTGGAACTGTAGCCCCGCAATTTTTTGCGCTATGGAACCATCTCCCCATGCCTTGGTGCTTGCCGCCGAAACTTTATTCAGGTCGTTGGTTATTGCCGGGTTCACCGTCATGCTGGAGGCGGAGTTGTAAATGCTACTGAGGTCGAAGCTGTCGCCCGCTTGCGGGGCGCCTGTAATCGAGATGGAGAATCCCCTCTGCTGGAAAAAGGAGAGTGGCGCGCCGGATGTAAAGGCGTAGGTGCCGGACGCCGAACCCTTATCAGTGTTGGTGACGTTGTAAGTGCCGTTGGCATTGAAAGAGACCCTGTAGTGGTCGGTATTTACGTTGTCCGGGTTAAGCACCGTGCCATTGTTCACAACGCCGGTTCCCTTGTTCAGGGCGCTTGCGCGGCCACCGGGTGTAAGGCCGTTAAAGAAGTCGTTCCCTGTCGAGCCATCCATACCGAACCCTTTGTTATGGAGCCGGTTCACTTCCTTGATTATTGACCCAGCCAAGGTATCCAAGTCGTTTAGCGCCTTGTTGATGTCGGTGTCCCGCATCGTCATCCACGCGCCAATTTGCCCGCCGGTGATTTCCGAGGTGATATTAACCTTGTTGCCAGCGGAATCGGCCCAGTAGACCGAGCTGGTAGAGGGGTCTGACGGGTTGGTGGCGGCGGAAAGGAGGAACTGATCCTGCCCTGTCACCAGCGGCCTGCCGTTTTTCATCATCACGGTCACTTCGCCGTTGCTCTGCTCAAAGTAGCTTACGTCCACCAGGTTGCTAACCTGCTTTATCAACGATTCGCGCTTATCGCGGTAGTCGTTGGCCTGTGCGCCGCCTGTTTCCGTTTCGTGTATTACCTTGTTGATGTCCGCTATCTGTTTCGTGAGCTGGTTGATAGAGGGCACCGCACCCGCGATTTTGAGGTCGGTATCCTTGCGCATCCGTTGCAGGTCGCTGGCCACATAGGAAATCTTTTGTGCCAGCCCTTTGGCCTTTTCCGTCACGTCGCGGCGTTCGGTGGCGCCGCTGGGGTTGTTGGCAAGGTTGTAAAACCCCTGGAAGAAGTTGCTCATCTGGTTGCTTATGCCGTTGCCGGTCGCCTCGTTCATCGTCACGTCCAGGCGATCCAAGAGGGTAGACCTGGCTTGTGCCTTATTCAGGTTGTAGTTGTTTTCCAGCCTTTGGTTGTACAGGAACTGGTCGAACCTCCTGGTCACTCCCGCGATGGCAACGCCGGTACCCATCATGTAATTTCCCTGGTTGACCGGGTACTGGGCCTGCATCACGACCTGCTGGACGGTGTAGTCCTGGTTGTTGACGTTGGCGACGTTCTGGCCTGTGACTTCTATGGCGGTTTGGTTCGCCAAGAGAGCCCATTTGGCCGTGTTCATCGCCCCGTAAATGTTCATTTCAGTATGACCTCGTTACCACCATGCCTGAGGGCATCCTGCCTTCGACATGTTTCCCGTTTGAGTAAGTGTTCCCCGGGCCGCCGACAAGGTTGTTGGCGTACCGGAGCGATTCCTTTATCGTGTTCATTGCGCGGCCTATCAGGCGGCGGTTAAAATCGTTGCGCTCCTTGGTTGCCGCGGCATCGCCCAGAAGCCGTTCCTTCACCGCCAGCAACCTGCCGCGCACCGATGCGTTTTCGGGCATCTCCGCCAACTCGCCGATAGTTATTTCATTGGCGGCCTTCCCGGTTTCGGAGGCGATTTTTACCAGCAGGTTTTTCCTGGACTCGTCTACCATTTTCAGCTTGAGGGAGATGTTCTCTTTCTCCTTCACCAGTTCGTTCAGCCTGTCCAAGTCGCATCTCTGGATGGCGAGGTTTTCCTCTTCCACCTTGCTTATCATTTCCCCATAGAGGTTGGAATTCTGTTCCAACAGCCCTATTAACTGGTTTATCAGGATCATTTCAGTTGTCCCCTGTTGGCAGCGGAGGAGGAAAGGTACGACTTCGAAAGCCGGTTGTACAATTCCTGGGCTACGCCGCTACTTCCTTTGTTGGCCATGTGGGACGACAGTTGGTCATCCAGCATCGACTTGTATATCTCTTCGGCATTTCCGCCGTCTAAATTACTGTCCTTGGGTACTGTGCGCCTCATGGCGGATACGACCTCCTTCATGAAGAAGGATTCGTAGTCTTTCGAGAGCGTTTTCAGCTTTTCCAGGTCCTTCTTTTGCGCGGGGGTTGCGTTCTCCGGAATTTTATTGAATTCCGCCCTCATCCCCGCCTTGCTCCCGGCATGCCGTTTTGCATCGGTGTTGGCCGCTCCCGTAATAATCATGTTCATAAAATTTCCAGCTCTGCGTTCAGCGCCCCGGAGGCATGCAACGCCCTGAAGATGGCGACCAAGTCTGCGGGGGATACACCCAGCGCATTAAGTGCGCTGGTAAGTTCGTTTATGTTCGAGTTGGCTTTAATTATGTTCAGCTTCTCCTTTATCGAGGGAGCCTGCACCTGGTCTTTTACGCTACGGATACGGATAGTGATGTCGGCAAAGCTTATGGCAATGTTGCCCACTTCCACATGGTCGCCGATTATTACGGTGCCATTCCTTTCATCCAGCACAACTTTTGCCGGCATATCGCTCTTTACGTCCACCAGTTCGATTTCGGATATGAAGCCGAAGGGGTTGGCGCTGAATTTTTGCGGTACGGTAAGTTCTATCGTGCCGCCATCCAGTCCGCGTGCCGCCTGCGCCCCGTATTTCTCGTTCACGGAGTTCACCACGGATGACGCTGTGGCGAAATCCGGCCTATCCAGCAATAACGTAAACTGCGATTTTCCCGCGAACTCGTTAGGTATTTCCTTTTCGACTATCGCGCCGTTGGCAATGGAGCCCTGTGTAGGTATGGATTCGAAAGTTTCTTTTTTCTTCCCTGCATTTTTGCGGGAGACCGGCAGGGTACCCTGCGCAACGGCATAGATTTCCCCGTTTGCCGCCTTTAACGGCGTTAATAGCAGTGTGCCGCCTTCCAGGCTTTTGGCGTCTCCCAGCGAGGCTACGGATACATCGAGTTTCTGCCCCGGCTTTGCGAACGGCGGCAGGCTTGCGGTAACCATTACCGCAGCTACGTTTTCCATCCTCAGGTCGCTCAGGTGGCGCGTCTGCGAACTTCCCATAATCTGGTTTGAAAGCTGGGTTACATCAACTGTGGTTCCAAGCCTTTTCAGCATGGCTATCAGCGTTTGCGCCGTGAACGGCGTTTTGGACGACTTGTCGCCGGTATTTTTCAGGCCGACCATCAGCCCGTAGCCGATAAGCTGGTTCTGCCTCATGCCCTGTATGGAGGATATGTCCTTTATCCGCGACGCCATAGCGACAGGCGGTGCCATCAAGGCGATAACCAACATGGCGGCGAATACTTTTGCAAATCTCTTGTCCATTTTCATCTCCATCAGAACGGCCAGATGGTGTGCAATAAACGGCCCACCCATCCACTGCGGTTGCTGTCATTCAAGTCGCCGACGCCGTCATATACGATGTCCGCGTTCGCTATCTTGGTCGATACTACCGAGTTGTCGAAATTCACGTCTTCAGGGCGGATGATGCCCGCCACCGATACGTACTGGTCTTCGTTGTTGATTTTCAGCTTGCGCCTGCCGGATATTTTCATGTTTCCGTTGGGCATCACTTCCATGACCATTGCCGAGACCGTTGAGGTAAGGGTGTCGGAGCGGTTGTTGTCGCCAGTGCCGTTAAAGGCTTCGCCGCCGCCCATATCGATGGCGGTAGGCGCTGAGGTTCCTCCGGTATTTACGCCAATGCTGTCTTTAAGGGTTCGGGTAGTCCGCACGCCTGTCCTGTTGGCGGCGGTTGTTTTTTCTACCAGATACACCACAACCAGGTCTCCCGTGCGAAGAGCCTTGTTGTCGGAGAAGAACGCATTTTTGGTATTTTCGCCGGGCCACAGCGACCCTTCGGTGTTGGTGGCCTTTACGGGATCGCTCTCCGGGATTATCGGTTCCGGGATTGTTTTTCCGGCGCATGCGGTGGCAAGCAGTATAACCAGTGCCGCCACTATTGCTTTATAGTCCATTCTCATTTCCACGCCTCCTTGTAAAAACATCCCGGCCTGCCCGGTGTTTTCTAAAACGCTACCTGTACGGTGCCGCTATCCACAACCTTTGCGTATAGCTTCTTGTTCGACCTTACGTTTATTACCTGTATCACTTCGCCTATCGCCCCGTCCTTTTTCGCTATGCCGCGTGCCGTAAGCTTTACGCCCTCGGTCTCTGCGACAATCACTACCAAATCGCCTGCCTTCACGTCCGCCGCCCTGGAAAGGCTTGATTTCAAAACTACCTTGCCGGGGAGTATGTTCCGTTCGGCTACCTGACCTACTATGGTTGCAATTTGCGTGCACAATTCGGATGGCGGCTGTTCCATGCGCATCCTTTCGATGCCGACCATATCCTGAGTAATGACCGCCCCGCGAGGAATCCGGCCTTTTGCCACGACAACTTCCGCAAACATATCAACTTTGCAATTTACGCCTATTCGTTTGATTATCTGGTCGTTCTTGGTGAACTGTACGGCCAGCGCCAGCGTTTCTCCACCCTTTGAAACCCTTTGGGGGATAACAAGGTAGTTGTCGAAATCGGCGGGAACCTGTTCGTTCAAAGTCCAGTTGAGGTTGGATATCCTCCACTCCGATATTTCCTCGGAAATCTGGGAGGATACGTACTCCTCCACGGCTTTTTGTAAAAAGGCGGCAGTTTTTGCGTCTTGGGGGGCAATTTTTGCCTCCTTGCCAGTTGCCATTTGCCTTGTAGTCCCCCGCTCAGTTTCCGGAGGCTCGGCCAGCACTATCCCCGCCGTGGCCATTAGCACGGCAAGCGAAACCAGCGATATTCTTGTCAATCTATCCATTCCCGTTACCTCTTGGTGTTGTTTGCGGTTTGCATCATTTCATCGGAGGTGGTTATCGCCTTGGAATTCATTTCGTAGGCGCGTTGCGCCAGTATCATGTTGGTCAGTTCCTCAACGACGTTTACGTTTGAAGTTTCTATGGAGCCTTGTTGCAACAGCCCCAGCTCGCTGGTGCCGGCGTTCCCCACTGCCGGGGTGCCGCTTGCGTCTGTTTCCTTGTAAAGTCCACGCCCCATCGATATCAGGCCCGCCGGATTTACAAAGTTGGCAAGCTCCACCTGCCCTACAACGCTGGGGGTGACGGTTCCGGGCCGAAGCACTGAAACCGCGCCGGTGTTGCTGATTGAAATGGATAGCGCATCCTGCGGGATGGTAATCGGCGTCGCCATCGGCTCGCCGTCCGCCGTCACCATCTGCCCGGCATTATCCAGCTTGAATGTGCCGGTGCGTGTATATGCGGTGGTACCGTCCGGCTGGAGTATCTGGAAAAATCCCTTGCCCTGTATCGCCAAATCCAGTTCGTTGTTTGTCTGCTGGAAATCTCCCTGCTGGAAATTCTTGGATACTGCGGCAAGCTTCGATCCCATGCCTATTTGTATACCTGTCGGTATCTGCGTCCCCTGCGGCGTTTCCGTGCCGGGCATACGCAGTGTTTGGTAAAGGAGGTCCTGGAACTCCGCCCGGCTACGCTTAAAGCCGTTGGTGCTGACGTTGGCAAGGTTGTTGGAAATTACGTTGATGTTTTCCTGCATTGCGCCCATTCCGGTCGCGGCGGTGAAAAGCGATTTTATCATGTCCCTGTCTCCTTATAATTCCGTTATGGCCTTGCTACATCAGATATTAGTTTCTGCGTCATGTCGTCGTGCGAGTGTACCGATTTCTGGAACGCCTCGTAGGTGCGCATGGCGGTTATCATCTTTGTCATTTCCGCTACCGGGTTAATGTTCGACCCTTCCAGGTACCCCTGCTTCACAAGCGTGGACGACCCCTCCTCCTGCGCCTGGTCTTCGGCCATGTAAAGCCCGTTACCCATTTTTTTCAGTTGCGATTTGTCTGCAAACTCGACAACCCGTATCTTCCCCGCAAATTCGCCTGTTCCGGTAGTTACTGTTCCGTCTTCCCGTATGGAAAACTTGTCCGTCCCCACATTGATTGGGGATTTCCCTTCGTCAAGTAGCTTATAGCCGTCGGAGGTGACGAGTTCCCCCGTAGCGTTGACTTTAAAATTTCCGCCTCTGGTGTACCGCTCGCCCTCCAGCGTACTTACCGTCATTACTCCATCGCCCTCTAACGCTATATCCATGGTATTAGAGGTGGCCTGTAGCGCACCCTGTGAAAAATCGGTATAGCCCTGGGAACCCGTCATGTAGGTGCTTTCCTCCACTCCCTTGGTAAAGAAACCTTTCCGTATCTCTTCCGGGGTTGGCGCCTCTACCTGCTTGTTCATCGATTTTTGCATGTATGTGGAGAACAGTAGGCGGTCGGCCTTGAAACCATGCGTGTTCATGTTGGCCAGATTGTTGGAAATAGTATCTATCACGCGCTCTTGCGCCATACTTGCGCTGGTCGTTACGTATATGCCTCTATCCAAAATATCCTCCTGTCAAAAATCCATCTCTACCCCGTAGTTATCCAAAAGCCGTGCCATAAGCCCACACGCGCCGATGCTGGCAGGTAATTACTGCCATAAGCCCATTGTTTAATAAGGATTTAAAAATAATAGGCCGCCATGCTGGCTCACTTGGCACTTCGCGGGAGCGGCGTCAGAGAAATGGCCAAAAGGCAGGATATTCCGTGTGCGCGTCAAAACAAGGTCTGGCGGGGATACAAATATGTTTTGGTTTTTGGGCGGACGGCTGACATGGTAGGGTATAGGGCATGAGCAATAAATTTGTGCAACTTTTGCGCCCGCATCACTATGTAAAAAACGTTTTCATTTTTGCGCCGCTTTTTTTCGGCCTGAAGTTCGATAATATCGGCCTACTGGTGAAATCCGCATATGCGTTTGCCGCTTTTTGCGCAGTGGCCAGCGCCGCATACGCATTCAATGACATTTTCGATGCCGAAGAAGACCGCTTGCACCCGGACAAAATGCGCCGTCCGGTTGCATCCGGCGCGATAACTGTTCCCACTGCCGCCGCCATATCCGGGGCGGCGCTACTGTGCGCGATGCTACTGGCAACTGCGGCCGGGGACGGCGTGTGGCGGTTCATACTTTTTTACGCTACGCTGAACATAGCCTACACGCTCCGCCTTAAACATGTCCCCATCCTCGACGTGTCCGTAATTGCCGTGGGATTTGTCTTGCGGCTTTTTACCGGCGCTTCCGCCACCGGGGTGCCGCTCTCCATATGGATAATCATCACCACATTCCTGCTATCGCTATTCCTTGCGCTGGCAAAGCGGAGGCACGATTGCGTCCTGTACCAAAAAAGCGGCATGATGACGCGCAAAGTGCTAGACGGCTATAACCTGGATTTCCTGAATATCGCGATGGGGATAATGGCGATGATTGTCGTGATGGCCTACCTCACATATACCGTTTCGCCGGAGGTGGCGGGGCGAATACACAGTGACTACCTGTACCTGACGACATTTTTCGTATTGGTAGGCATCATGCGATATTTGCAGTTGGCTTTCGTAGAGGAAAACGGCGGGAACCCGACAAACGCATTGCTGCGGGACAGGTTTCTCCAGTGCGTCGTATCGGGCTGGATAATCGTGTTTGCATGGATACTGTACCGGTAACGCGCACCCGCCCCACACAGGGCGGCCTGAAAAAACTGGCGAACTGGGGGAATTACCCCGTCATTGAGGCTTTGGAGGAGAGCTTTGCCTCCGCAACGGAACTAAAAGGGATGCTTGCCGGGGCGCACGGCACAACCAGGGTGATAGCTCGCGGAAACGGAAGGTGCTATGGCGACAGCTCGCTGGCGGGGATGGTAGTTTCGACATTGCGGCACGGCCGCTTTTTGTCGTTTACCGAAAGCTCCGGCGAACTGGCCTGCCAGTCCGGCGTAATGCTGAAAGAGATTTTGGATACGTTCGTGCCACGCGGATGGTTTTTGTCCGTTACCCCCGGAACGAAGTTCATCACGGTCGGCGGCGCAATAGCATCCGACGTGCATGGAAAAAACCATCATGCCGACGGCTCTTTCTCGCGCTACGTAGCTTCCATGCAGTTGATGTTGGCAAGTGGCGAAGTGGTTTTATGCTCGCGGGAAACGAACTGCGAACTGTTTGAAGCGACCTGCGGCGGGATGGGGCTGACCGGGGTGATACTTTCGGCGACCATCCGGCTCCGGCGGATAGCCACCGCGTTCATCCGGCAGGAAACGGCAAAAGCGCGTAACCTGGCGGAGATAATGGAACTCTTCGAAAAATCGGCTACATGGAGCTACTCTGTGGCGTGGATAGACTGCCTTTCCCAAAGTGGGCAAGGCGGACGCTCTATCCTGTTCCGCGGGGAGCATGCATCGCCGCACGAGGCTGGCGGCGCATCCCCTTTACGCATCCCCCCCAGGCACACCATCAACCTGCCGTTTTTCCTGCCTGCCGCCATGCTGAACGGTTTCACGGTAAGGGCTTTTAACGCCGCTTACTACGCCTGCGCAACGAAAGGCGCGGCAACAGCTATTGTGGATTACGATGCTTTTTTCTACCCACTCGATGGCATCTTGCACTGGAACCGGATTTATGGGCGAAACGGGTTTGTGCAGTACCAGTTCGTTTTGCCAAAGGCATCCGCCGCAAAAGGGCTGGCCGAAATACTGAGGAAAATTTCCTCCGGCGGACAGGGGTCGTTCCTTGCCGTGCTGAAACTTCTGGGAAAAGGGGAAAACCTGATATCTTTCCCGATGGAGGGATACACCATGGCGCTGGATTTCCCGGTAACCAAAAAACTTTTCCCCCTCCTGGAGGAACTGGACAAGATGGTCATCGAATACGGCGGCAGGCTGTACCTGGCAAAAGATTCGCGCATGGGCGCCGCTACATTCAACGCCGGATATCCTAATGCGCCGGAGTTCCGCCGCCTGCGCGGGCGGCTCGACCCGGCGGGAATTTTCGGCTCCTTGCAATCGGCGAGGCTGGGAATCTGATGGCACACCTGCTGGTAGTCGGGGCAAAGTCGGACTTGGGGCGCGAGCTTGCGCGGCTTTTTGCCGCCGAGGGGTACAGCCTGTACCTTGCGGCGCGCAACAGCGGCGAACTTGCCGAAGAGTGCGAACACCTGCGCATACGCTACGGGGTGCAGGCCGTAGCGCGGGAACTGGATATTTTGGAGTACGGCGCGCACGCCGGGTTTTACGAGAGCCTGGAGCCAAAGCCGGACGGTGTCATTTGCGCCGCCGGATACCTGGGGGATAACGTAAAGGCGATGGAAGATTTCCGCGAAGCCAAGAGGATTATGGATACCAACTATACCGGCCCCGTTTCCATACTCAATATATGCGCGGCGGATTTCCGGAAGCGGGCAAGCGGTTTTATAATTGGCATAAGCTCTGTCGCCGGGGAGCGCGGAAAGCAATCCAACAACATATACGGCAGTGCCAAGGCCGGGTTCAGCGCCTACCTTTCCGGGTTGCGAAACAGCCTTTGTAAATCCGGCGTGCGGGTCATTACGGTAAAGCCCGGATACATGGATACCCGGATGACGCGCGGAATGAAGTTTCCGCCAATACTGACCGCCCAGCCGGAAGATGCGGCGCGGGATATCGTCCGCGCCTGGAAAAAGGGGCGCGACGTCGTTTACACCAAATGGATATGGAAGTTCATCATGGTCGTGATAATCCACATCCCGGAAAAAATTTTCAAAAAAATAAATTTTTAGCCGACCGCAGGCTTATTTGGTACGGGTAAGCCAATCCTGCACTGATTTTTCCAACTGGCGTTTTTTCTTGCTCTCTTCCTTTTCCTCTTCAAGCTTTTGCACCGCAATCTCCCCCTCTTCCCCAACTTTTTTGGAAAGCAACGCTCGCCCCCTTACCCTGCTTTCCCCGTCCGAAAAGTCGAGATCGGCAAGCTTTTCATCGGTAGTCTTTTCCTTTACGGCAGGCTCATGGGCTTTTGGCTCACCATGCCCTTTCTTTTTACCGTCCTCTTCAGTTTTTTCTTCCGCCTTCGGACTCTCGACTTTGTGCGCTTCCGCCTTTGTCGGCTGGGCCGCCTTTTGGGAGGCCAGCCAGCCGCCCATAAATGCGGTAGCGGCAATAAGCACGGCCAAAACGGCGAGCAGGATAAACTTCATGTTCTGTTTCATATTTATAGGGGATTATATACCCCCCGCGCTTTTATCCCCAAACTGACCGCTCGGAGCCGGGCCAAACCGGAGTAAGATTAGGCAATGGCGCACGAACGGGCAGTGAAAAACATCTCCGCACTTTTCCTGGCTTTGCCCCTAATCGGCGCGGCACAGTTTATCGCGGCCAATGCCGTTTCCATCCGCGCATCGGTATTGTTTGGCGGCGTGGCGCTTGTCTGCTGGGGCGCAGGACTGGGCTGGGTGGCGGCGACCAAGGGGATTTTTTCTGGGCTTCCCCGGCGCGGGCTGGCGGTTCTCATACCATTCGCAATTTGGATGTTGTGGCTTTCATCCATGCCGCCGTATTTCAGGGACGACCTGATAATCCATCTTGCCTACCCAAAGTACCTGCTACATGCGGGGAAATGGGTTTTCATCCCGTTTCAGCACGGCACGGCAAACCCGAACATGCTTGTCCCGCTAAATATGGTTTTTGTAGCCGTAGGCATGGACTGGGCGGCATCCTTTATCCCCGCATTTTTTTCCATGGCAACCGCGCTACTTTTGGCGCATTGGGTCGCGATGGAACGTGGTGGCGTGTGGGGCTTGTTTTCGGCGGCGGCACTTTTAACCGTCCCGATTTTTTTTCGGCTTTCCACCACCGCCTATAACGACCCGGCAGTAATGTTTTTCTCGTGCGCTGGCGCTTTTTACTTCTGCCGGCTTGTTGCCGGAGATGGGGTTATGCCCGGGGTTTTCGGTGCCGTGTTGTTCGCTACCGGTAGCGCAATAAAGTACAACGCAGGGCTTTTGCTCGTGATGATGTTGGCGGCGCTGTTTTTCATGGGACGGCGCGTGACCGTTCGGGACAAGGTGCGCGTACTGGTTGTCGCGACGCTTGCGGTACTTTTGTCCTGCGGCCCGTGGTGGTTAAAACACGCCCAGGCAGGGCCACCGCCGCCAGTCGCCGGGCCTGCATTCAACGGGCCGATACAGGAGCGCATGGCCCTGTGCGGCGATTCCGCGCTGTGGGCGCTCACATCTCCGGTGCGGATTTTTTTTGAAGGTCGCGAAGGGAGTTCCTGCACTTTCGACGGGAGGCTGAACCCGCTTTTTCTTGTGCTTGGCCTCATCGCGCCGTTCCTCGTAGCGCGTTTTGCCGGATATCCGTTTTTAGCGGTTCCGGTTTTTTTATACATGCTCTTTTCAGCGCTGTCATTTTCCATCACCGCCAGGTACTTCCTGCCCATATTGCCATCGATGGTGTTCCTTTCGGCGGCGTTCCTGGCAGAGATTGCAAAGCGTGGATACTTGCGCACGGCAATGGCGGTGGCGGCGGCAGTCCTTACGCTGAACATGTGGTGGTATGTGGATTCCGCCAGGGGGTTTGCGGGCTGGGACTACCTGCTCTGCAAGGAATCGAAGGAGGATTTTTTAAGCCGAAGCGTCGCTTCGTACCGGGCAACATCTTTTGCCAACGCACACCTTAAAAAAAGCGACACCATCTACTTTGCATTTACCGGCAACCAAGTTTATTATGCTGATACGAATTACTATTACGATTCATTCTGGGATGGTACGACGCTGATGCGCCTGTTTAAGATGTCCCACGATGGTGAAAAAATATGCACGGAGCTTGCTGGCATGGGTTTTACTCATATGGTTTACCGCAGGGATATCATGGAAAGGTTCGTAACCGCAAACCGGTTGCAACCGGTTTTTGCGGATTTTAGCCAGAGGTGCTCCCGCACGCTTTACGAGGATAACGCCACTACCCTTGTGGCTTTGGGTAGCTGACGGGAAACCATGAAAAGGACAATGCATTTCTTGCTGGCGTTATCCGCCGTCTTCCTTTTCGCCTGTAGCGGCGGTGGCTCATCTTCGTCTTCGTCTTCATTGGGCAGTTCCTCCGCTTCCGGCGGCTCGTGCTCCGGGTCGAACACGCTTTCTGCAAGCGGCGGAAGCTCCATCACCATAAGCGGCACCGCCCAGTACGAAAATCGCACCTACGATAAAACCGGGTTCACAGGCGTTGATTGCCTGCCTATACGGTACGCAAAGGTGCAAGTAATGCAAAACGGCGCCGTATCCGCCTCTGCCGTGACCGATGCCTCCGGCAACTTTTCCGTATCGTCCGGCATTGCCGCAGGAAGCGTCTACGTGCGCGTGGTTAGCGATGCCGGTTCCCCATTCTCCGCCATTGTGCAGGACAACCGCGATTCATCCACATACTCCGTAAGGTCTGCCGATATCACCGCCAAATCCGGCGAAACGTGGACGGCCAAGCTGGCCGCCAGCGTAACGGATGTGGGACAGGTTTTTAATATTTTCGATAACATTATAAAAACGCAGGACGTGCTGAAAAACCTTTCCGGCACCGCCGCGCCGCTGATAACCGCATACTGGTATTCTGGCAAGACGGAAGGGACCTACTATTCATATTCCGGCGCAAAGCACATAATCGACCTGCTGGGAAAAACTACCGACTCCGACGCTTACGACGACAGCGTAATCCTCCATGAGATGGGGCATTACGCCGCCCAGGTTTATTCCAAAGACTCATCGCCGGGCGGCACCCACCGCCTAACGGGACACTACGATATCCGGCTTACATGGTCGGAGGGGTGGGCATCGTTCTTCGGTAGCCTTGTAAAAAGCAAATATTCCGAAGCAACCCCGCAATGGTACGTGGATACCAACGGCACGTCCGGTACCGGTGCTTCCACCCTGCTTTTCTCCTTCGATATCGATACCCCCTCCTACTCCACGTTGGCTGTGGGCGCGGATAACGAGGTTGCCGTATCCAATGTCTTGTGGCACATCTATGCGTCACCGGCAGACAGCACGCACCTGGCGTTGGGGTCGGATAAAATCTGGAAAGTTTTTGGGACGGATATCCCTGCGGCAACAACTGCGGACTTTGAAACGTTCTACGACAAGTGGGTAGCCAATGCGTACCCCTCGCTTGCCGCACTGCTTGCCGACAGGGCCATCAAGTACGCGGCGGATAGCTATGAAAGCGATAACACCGCAGGAACTGCGCGCACCATTGCGGCTGGCACATCAGAGGTGCATACCTTCTTTCCCGCCAGTGATGTGGATTGGTTCCAAATCAGCGTTACCAGCGGCGCAACATATTCGTTCACAACTTCGGCGCTGGGCGACGGGGCGGATACGCTGTTGACGCTTTACGATACCAACGGGACTACACAACTGGCACAGAGCGATGATATCGACTCCACGACGAAAGCGTCGAAAATCACCTGGGTGGCGAACGCGACAAAAACCGTCTACATCAAGTGCGAGCCGTACCGCCCGTTAGTTTCCGGCGACATACTGTATAGCGCATCGGCTTCCAATCCCGTAGCGGTGGTGAAATACGGCTACTACACCATCGCCGTCAGTAGCCCGTAAGCATCTATATTTTTTTGCCGCCGAAAGCAGGTCGGTGAACAATCCCATATTGCGGTAGCGCTCCATGGCAACGCCGCACTTGCACCCGCGCTTCAGGGCGGACGTGCGGTGCAACGCCGCACCGATTAC
>JAHFEI010000170.1 GCA_023248615.1 Nitrospinales bacterium
GGAACAATAGCTTTTCATGGGTGATGATGAAAAGGCGCAGATGATAATGAAGTGGAATTAAAATCTGCCCGCCAAAATTACCATCGGCGATTTAGTCCTACTTCTTGGCGCCGAAGAAGCCGCCTTTCTTGGGTACCGGGCCGCCTGAAATTTTAGCGTATTCATGCAAAAGGTTTTCCTGTTCCTTCGATAGTTTTTCCGGAACATCCACGATTATCTGCACAACAAGGTTGCCCTTGCTTTTGCTGTGAAGGGTTGGCATCCCTTCCCCTTTGGCCTTTAGGAGCGTGTGCGACTGTGTGCCTTTAGGGATATGCAGTTTTGTGGTGCCAAGCAGGGTAGGTATTTCCACCTCCGCGCCCAGCGCCGCCTGCGGAAATGTAATCCGCAGTCTTGTTACCAGGTCATCGCCATGCCGCTCGAAGTTCGGATGGTCTTTGATATAAACCAGGATATACAGGTCGCCATCCGGAGCGCCCATCGTTCCCGGTTCCCCTTCGCCCAGTAGCCGCAGGCTCGCGCCGTCTTCCATGCCAGCCGGGATTTTTACTTTCAGTTCTTTTTTCTTCAGTTCCTTGCCAAGGCCCCGGCACTGTTTGCACGGATGCTTGATCGCCTGTCCGCTACCGCCACACGCGCCACATGGCATGCTTATGGCGAAGAACCCCTGTTGCCTGCGCACTTGGCCATGCCCGCCGCAGGCATGGCATATTTCGGGCTTATGTCCCGCTTCGCACCTGCTTCCCTTGCACACGGTG
This sequence comes from Nitrospinales bacterium, assembly GCA_023248615.1. Classification (GTDB taxonomy): domain Bacteria; phylum Nitrospinota_A; class UBA7883; order JACRGQ01; family JACRGQ01; genus JAHFEI01. Next base: position 759 of record JAHFEI010000170.1, read on the forward strand.
CAGGATACGTATTTTTCAACCGAGACGACTTTCTCCACGCCGGTTGCGGCTTCTTCCAGCGCTATAGTCATATCGTACCGAAGGTCGGCTCCGCGCCCACGCTCGCGTTGCTGTGTGCGGTGGCCGAAGAAACCTTCAAATATGTCGCCGAACGAGGAAAAGATATCTTCCGTTCCGGAAAAGCCCTGGTAGCCGGTGCCCCTTAAGCCCTCGTGCCCGTAGCGGTCGTATACCTGGCGCTTTTGTTCGTCGCTAAGGACTTCGTAGGCCTCCGCCGCCGCCTTGAATTTGTCTTCTGCTTCCTTGTCGCCGGGATTTTTATCCGGATGGTACTTTAGCGCGGCCTGCCTGTAGGCTTTTTTAATTTCGTCTTTGTGTGCATCCTTGCCCACGCCCAGTATTTCGTAAAAATCCCGTTTCGTCATTTTCTATTCCTTGTACTGCCCGATTATTACCTTGGCGGGACTTATCAGGGTATCGCGCATCATGTAGCCTGCTTGCACTATTGCCACCACAATGTTGTCCCTTTCCTTTTCAGCCACGTCTGCCATCTGTATCGCCTCGGCATGCGCGGGGTTAAATAGTTTCCCCAAGCAGTCAATTTCCACTAGCCCGTACTCCGCGAAAATACGCGAGAAGCCGGATTTTATCATGACAACCCCTTCAATCAAGCGGTCAATGTCTTTTGTTTTTTTTGCGGAACCTATCGCCATTTCCAGATGCTCCATACTTGGCATCAGGTTGCGCAGGAATTCCGCCAATTTTGCCTCCACCCTGCGGTCTACATCTTTTTCCAGCCGGGCGCGGAATTGGTCGTTCTCCGCCATTTTTTCCTTGTAAGCCGCTATGTATTCTTTCAGTTTTGCGTCATGTTGCGCTATCTGTTCTTCCAGTTTTGCCACGTAGGTGGGAAACTTTTTCAGTTCGGCTTCTTTCTCGTCCTCTTCGGCTCTTGCCTCCGGGTTTACCCAGTGGCGCTTGTCGAATACTTTTAAATCTTCTTCCATTACAGCAGATCCTCCATCTTTTCGGGAAGTGAGCGCATAAGCATATCGCGTTCCAGCGCATAAACAAAGCTACCGCCCGAAGGCCGAGCCAGCAGGAGATTGCCGCCCGTGCTGTGCGCGAAGAACGGCATCCCGATTTTTGTCCCGGTGCCATCGTGGCCTTCCAGCGTTACGGTTACCAATGGTGGTCGCTTATCGTTGTCTGCCGCCGCTTTTTCCGTGTAGGAAAGCGCGGTGAGGTTGCTTATCAGCCTTTCAACCTTGTATAGGTCGGCTGGTTTCTTTTCCGGGATTACGAACGACCACGTACCGTTGTCCCTTACTATCCGTAGCTGTTTTCCGTTGAGCTGTATGCTTATTGCGCCCACTTCAGCCGCACCCATCCCGAAAATCCGGCGGTCTATGAAAAAGCTTGCCGGGTTTTGCGCTTCTTCCAGCGCGGCGGGCGAAATAGTGAAATAGCGTTCCGCCTGCCGGTCTTCGCCGTATGCGGTTTTCCCATCGGCGCTTGTCCGGAAGGTAATGGCAACCGTGCCGCCGTCCTTCAAGGCAAGCGAGATGAGTGTTTCTTCCCCTTTGCCAGAGAGGCGGTGGAAATCCTTTTTGCTTAACAAATCGTTTGTTCCTGCGGATACGAGGGAGAACAGAAGTTTTCCGGCCTTGGCTTGGTCTACTTCTCCGTTACTGCTATCTGCCATTTTCCAACTGCCGTCTGGCATTCGGGAAAGCGCAATTTCTTCCTTGCCGCGTTTGATGTTTATCCCTTGCACGTCGTTTCCATCCAACACAAATGCCCTCTTGTCGCGCAGTGCTTCCGCCGTTTGCGGGATGTCGCGCACAAAAGCTCCGGGCAGTACTGCAATGGGGAGTCCGCCGTCCACCTTCGCGTATACGCCCATCTGGTCTTTAGTCGCGCCACCCAAAGATATTTCCTGCATGGTGTTGCCTATCCATACCGCCACTTTCAGTCGCGGCGTTGCCAGCCCCGCCTCTTTTTCGCCGATGGAATCCGGGAACTCAATGGCCTCCACCGCCATAAGCCTGCCGATGAGGGATTTAGTTTCCAGCCCGTCTGCCGCCGACTTGATAGGGGAAGTGATGTTCCATTTCCCATCGCTTTTTTCCACCGTAAGGTTAAAGCGGTTTTTTTTGATTTCTATTTTGGCCACTTGTTCTGCATCCCCGTGCAAGATGCGTTTATCTCGTAACTGGAAAAGGGTTTTTGCGACGCTGTTTGCAAAGCCCGCGTTTATGAGCATCGTTTTTCCGGCTTTTGATGTTTTGATGTAAATAGCCGAACCTGTGGGGGAGGGGGAGCCTATAAGCAGGGTGTCCGGCTTACCGCCGTGGTAGAAATCAATTTGCATGGTAGCCGGTTCCAGCCCAAAATCGTGTGCCGCCCCTTCCACAGCCTGGAGCGCTAGACCCTCCGCCGCCGAGCGGATAATCCCGTCTATCGCGCTTGTGTCGCCAGCGGACTCCACGGGCGATGTAACCTTCCAGCCCTCTTTTTCTTTAACGATATTGATAACCTTGTTATCTGCGGTTATCGTCAAACGGCTTACCGATTTGGGATCGAACCCGAAAATCTTTTTTTCCGTTTCTTCGCCCCGCGCCTTTTCTTGTGCGCCCCTATATTCCACGCCGTAGGCGTAAATCAGGCCCACTATAAGCACAGCGGACAGTATCAGTGTTTTTCTGATATTCAGGAACGTCTCCTGCGCAGGTTGATCCATATGCCCGCGACCAATACCGCGACAGGAAGGCCAAGTGCGCTAAAGCCCGCTATGGCGGATATCTGCGTCACGCTGAATATTATCGGTTCTATTTCCTGGTTGCGGGAGCCAATGGTGATACGGTCTTCCTCCGCCGCCAGCCAGTTAAGCGAGTTCAGCGCAAAATCGCGGTTGCCGCCTATGCCCAGGTATGCGTTTGCCGCAAAGTCGGAATCCCCTACGACCAGTAGCGCCCCCTTAACGGGCTTTGCGCCGTCTTCCTTTCCCGGTTTGGTTATCTCAGCTCCTGCGGCTATCGTCAGCGGCCCGGGAATATCTTCACCCTCGCGATATTCCACCAGTCCTTTTTTCAGGTCTGCCGTGTTGGATTTGCTCCATGTGTCCGCCCGCGTTTTTGCCAAAGCGAAAGCGTTAACCCCATCGGCTGGTTTGCTTTTGGGCTTCATGGAGCGGGCAAGAGGATAAAACGTCATCAGCCGGAAATCGCGGGTGATGGGGTGGCTTCCGTAGTTCACCACGGCGGGAGCCAATACGTCGCCGCCCAGAGTCCGGCTTGTTTTGTCCACTATCGCGCCATTGTCCAGTTTAACGCCGAAGTTTTCCAGCCATGCGGCGGTTTCTTTCAGTGTGAACGGATCTACCATAAGCAACAGTTTCCCTCCGGCCCTGAGGTAGTTACCCAACTTTTCCCTTTCAGCATCGGGAAGCTCTTTTTCCGGCCCCGCTACCACGACTGCGGAAGCATCCTCCGGGATAGGGGACGCATACAGCAGTATTTCCTCTACCTTATAGTCCTGCTCTTTCAGCGCGGTTTGCAATGCGTCGTAGCCGCGCGGCTCACGGCTATTGATATCCTTTTCGCCGTGGCCCTTCGTGAAATAGATTGTATGTTTTTTCGTGCTTATCAGGCGCATAATCGCGTTGGTAAGTTTCTCCTCGTTGCACTCGCCGGTGATGCTTTCTTTCTTCCCGCCTCGCCCGATGAGGACGAAGGTGTTGTACTGCGTTATGTTGTGGTTTCGGGCTACGCCGGGTTGCTTGTCCGGGTCGGAGAACTCCCACTTAAAACGGCTACTGTGGTACGAGTACTGCTCCAGAATACGTTTTGGCTTCATCCGCGCCGCATCATCGTCTTTCACGAAGGCGATTGCCGTTATGTCATATGGAAGCCTTTCCAGCATCTTCGCCGTTTGCGGCGAGAGGGAGTATTTGCCGGAAGCGGTGAGGTCGAGCCTTTTGTAGTGCATGGCGGAAAAGTAGTTCACCAGCCCGAAAAGGCCGATTACCACCAGCGTGTACGCCGTCATGCTGGAGCCGTAGTACCACACGCGCGATTTCATCACGAGCGCCACCTTTTTGTTTCCAGCCCCCGCAGGGTAAGGAAAAGGAACAAGGCGGAGAGCGTGACGAAATAAACGATGTCACGTGTATCCACCACGCCGTTGGTGAAGCCTTCAAAATGCTCGAAGGCGGATATGTAGCGCACAGCCTGGGCCGATAGCGCCGTAGAATCCCCGGCTATCCATCCTGTAAGCCATAGCGCCATGTTAAGGCCAAAAGTCCATGCGCCAGCTATCACCTGGTTT
>JAHFEI010000171.1 GCA_023248615.1 Nitrospinales bacterium
GGAAAACCGATATACGGCTATGCCTGCACCGACAGGGACAACCTGTACCGGTTTATACAAAAGATTTTTTCTTCCGACAAAAACCAGGCGCTGGAAGCCGAGATGGTGGGCGGCGACCACAAGCGGTTCAGCGCCCGGCTGGAGGGCGCGCTGGTGCGCAACTCCAGGGAAGCCAGGCAATGCCGGCTAATAATAATCGACAACTCGGAACTTAAGGAGGCGGAAAACATGCTCAAGCAGTTCCCGCAAAAACTGATGGAGTTCCAGGAGGCGGAACGCAAGCGTATAGCCGCCGCACTACACGATAGCCTGGCGCAAAACATGGTCGTTATCCACACCGGAATACGGCTATCCGTAAAAAACCTGCCGCCGGAGCATTCCGCGCTTGCCCAACTGCACCAGGCCTCGGAACTTGCCCTGCGCACAAAAAGTGAAATCATGGAGATATCCTACGGCCTGCGGCCCCCGCAACTGGACCAGATGGGGCTGAAAAAAGCGCTGGAATCGCTGGCGAAGCATATTGCGGAAATGTGCGGCATCAACATTGATATAGGCATACGCCTTGGCCCGAAAAAGTTGCCGCCCAACGTGGAAATCAATATCTACCGGATTGTGCAGGAAGGGTTGACCAACATCGTCAAACATTCCGGCGCGAAAAACTCCTTCATAGACCTTAGCGCCGAGGGGGAGGCAATAAGCATATCCATCACCGACGATGGACACGGGTTTAATCCCAAAAAGCCGACCACGCAGTTCGGGCTTATAGGAATTAGGGAACGGGCGCAGATACTGGGCGGTTCCTTTGCGATAGATTCCGGCAAAAACGAAGGCACCACCATAACGGTTATTCTCCCGCTGGGGGGGGGGGCATGAACAGCCTCGACCTATTTACGAAGGAAACTGACAAATGACGCACAATGTTTTAATAGCGGACGACCATCCCATCCTACGGCTGGGTCTTGTGGGCATTATTGAAAGCGACAAGAAGTTCCACGTTGTGGCCGAGACGGGAGATGGCAACGAAGCGCTTAGCCTTATTGAAAAACTAAGGCCTGCCATCGCCGTGCTGGATATAACCATGCCGGGGAAAAACGGGATAGAAGTCTGCCGGAAAGCGCAAAAATCTGCCAAAAAAACCGCTGTCGTCATCCTCTCCATGCACAGTGACGTAGACTATCTCAACGAAGCGTTGGATGCCGGAGCCAAAGGGTACGTGCTGAAAGCCAACGCGGCGGACGACCTTTTAATCGCGCTCAAATCTGTTTTGGCGGGCAAGCCATACATCAGCAGTACGCTATCCGGGCTACTGGAGACGCAAAAGCAAAGCAGGGCCGTGCTAAAGGAGAAAGTGGAACTGGTGGAAAAACTGACCGGAGCGGAAAAAAAAGTGCTGGCGCTTATAGCGCAAAAAAGGACAAGTAAGGAAATCGCCCAATCATTGGGGGTCAACTTTCGCACTGTGCAAACACACCGGATGAACATATGCAAGAAGCTGGGCCTGAACGGCTGGAACATGTTTTTCCAATTCGTTTTGGAAAACAAACCCATATTGCAAAGCAAGTGGCTGTAAGCTGGTTTTAAGTACAGCCACATTAAAGTTGACGGGCAACCTGGGCGGCTGGCGCAATGCCCGATGCGACTCAATTGCCGCGCCAATGATAACGTGTGCTAGGGCATTTACTTTATCTTGAATACGACAATTTTTTTGTCATGCCTGCCCCGCATCTCGTGCGCGGGAATGACAGTCTTGGCGTAGCGATGAAAAATTTAACCTCGATTCCGAAGTTAAAATTACTTTCCCCTCCTTCGCAAGGAGGGGATGAAGGGGAGGTTCCTCAACCCCACCTGCGCCTCCCCTTTCAAGGGGAGGAAATTAATTTTGATATCAGCCCTGTACCAAATTATTCTTTTGAAAATATCCAAATCAGGCATATTTATAAATTGTTTTGGGGTATTTTGAATCCCTGTCTTCGGAATCGAGGTTTAAGCGCTCTAATTCCCTGTTTCCTTATCTGGTTCCACTATAATTTCAGGTATCCTTGGCGTTCTTGGCGGTTCGGCCTTGTCCCATATGTACCATGAAGGGTTTTTCGGCTCGCTCTTAAGCCCCCAAAAAATATTGTAGGTCTAAGTACTTGTACGTATTTACAAAGCCCCTTCCTGCATACAGAATGGTATTAGAGGAGCGTGTCTATATTTTGGTTCATGCCAGTTGGGGGTGTGTGCGATGGAAATGGACGAGATCAGGGTTTTTGCGAGGGGATTGGGCATTCAAAGCGCCGATAAATATTTCCGCAAGGAAGACCTTGTCCGGACTATCCAGCTTGCCAGCGGCAGGGAGGATTGTTTCGCCTCTTGCAACGAGTGCCCCCACCCTGAAAAAAAATGCGAATGGGAGAGAGAATGCCCGTGCAGGAATAACATCCCGACAAGCTTTTTCGGATGAGTTCGCGAAAGGAGGGCGGTATGGACAGGTATATGGTACTCATCGCCAGCGAGGAATGCGACTTTGGGATACGCGACCATGGGATGCTGGCATTCGAGGGAATTGACGCCGTCTATATCGGAAACAGGATGCAGGCCCTGGATTTTGCGAACGAACACCCAGAGACCGCCATTGTCATAAGTTTCAACGGCCCTGGGTCATCCTTTTCCAGCTTCTCCGAAACCATAAAGCCGCACGAAAAGCCGCAATAAGAACGGACTGCCCAACCCCCGGAAGGCAGGAGCTACTTTTCTATTGGCGCACCGGGAACCTGCGCCATGCCAGACATGCCGGGGATGATGTTGTTGACATTCTCAAACCCGGCGCCCACCAGTATCGCGGCGGCTTTCTTGCTCCTTACGCCGGAACGGCAGACGACCAACACTTTTTTCTTTTTGTAGGCGGCTATCTCCCCCAGCCGGGAAGAAAGTTCGTCTACCGGTATGAGCTTCGCCCCTTTCAGGTGCCCCAAATCGCCGGTATATTCCTGCTGTGTACGCACGTCCAAAACCAGGATATCTTTTTCGGACAGCATAACGCGCGCGGCGTCCGACCCGGTAATATCGTTATAGGTAGCTACCTGTGCCGCAAAAACATCGAAGGCCGTGCTAAAGTTAAATCCGAACATTGTCGCCGCCACTCCCAATACAATCAAATATTTCTTGATCATGATTCTTCAGGCTCCTGTGTTAATTACCAACAACCGACCGTTGACGCCGTTAACACATTACGTCCTTTAAAGTGTAGATGCAAGCGCGGGAAAAAGGGTTCGGCCAAAATAGGCAGTGGCTATGGCGCTTCCCCGGCATTCCTTCCCACCGCCAAATTTCTCCCTCGATGCGCCCCCTGCCCCGGCCCGCCCACAAATGTAGTGATACTTCATAAATTTGCATATCATGTAGCGCTACTTGACATCCCCCGCCCTTCCCCGCTATAATCCAGCCATATGAACTACGCTACCGCAAAGAAAATGGAGCCAAAGGGATTGCTCGTATCCCTGCGCGGGCAGGTGTCATCGCTGAAAAATGCGGAAAAAAGGGTCGCCGCACTCATCCTCAAATCTCCGGAAAAAATCCAAAACCTCACCGTCGCCGAGGCCGCCCTACAAAGCCAGGTGAGCGAGGCCACCGTCATCCGCTTTTGCCGCACGCTCGGTTTTAAGGGATACCAAGACCTGAAGTACCAACTGACGCGAGACCTTGTCTTGCACATCCATGCTGTCGTGCGTGAGGATGTGATAGAGGGGGACAGCGCCGAAGAGGTGGTGCAAAAAGTTTTTTCCTTCAACGTACAGACGTTGCAGGAAACGCTGGAGGTGCTGGACGCAAAGGCGCTGGAGAGCGCGGCGTCGAAAATCGAAAAGGCGGAAAAAACGCTCATCATAGGCGTGGGAACGTCCGCCGCAAACGTGCATGACGCGCACAACAAGTTCTTCCGGCTGGGGCTGAACTGCGTGGCGCAGTCCGACGCGCACTTGCAACTTATGGAGGCTTCACTGCTTTCCCCGCACGATGTGGTGCTGGCTATTACGCACTCCGGCAGGACGCGCGACCCGGTGGAAACGCTGGCGGTGGCGCGAAGGGTGGGGGCAAAAACCATTGCCGTAACCAGCAACCCGCGCTCTCCCGTTACGGAGCATGCGGACCTGGTACTACTGACATCCAGCCGCGAGACGGCGTTCCGTAGCGAGGCATTGGCCTCCCGGCTGGCGCAGATGAGCATCATAGACGCGCTGTACACGCTGATAAGGATTAGGAACCGCCACCGGGCGGTTGCGACGGAAAAGAAAATCGAAGCAGTAATCGGCCAAAAACAGATTTTTTAAGGAGAAGGGATGATATCGCTTAGGACGTACGTTTTTTTGGATAACCTTCAGGCACAGCTGGCATCGTACATCGGCTCCACCGCTAAGGGCTTTTTGCCGGTGCCGGGAGTGGCGTCGCTTTTCGTGGAGATTGCCCCCGGCCTTGCAATCAACCGCATCATGGACGTGGCGCTGAAGGCGACGAAGGTACAGCCCGCCGTGCAGATAGTGGAACGCGCCTTCGGCCTGCTGGAAATACACGACCACGACCAGGGCGAAGTGCGCTCCGCCGGGGCGGCAATCCTGGAATACCTGGAAGTGAAAGAATCGGACAGGATGAAGCCCGTCATTGCATCCAACGAGATTATCCGCGCCGTGGAGCCGTACCAGTGCCAGCTCATCAACCGCAACCGCTCCGGCTCCATGATTTTGCCGGGCGAATCGCTATTCATACTGGAGACCGAACCGGCAGGGTACGTCATCTACGCCGCAAACGAAGCGGAAAAAGCGGCCAACATAAAGCTGGTGGAAGTGCGGCCCTTCGGCGCGCTGGGCAGGCTCTATCTCGCAGGGTCAGAATCGGAAATAGACTCTGCGGCGGAGGCCGCCATAAAGGCAATGGAAAGTATTGAGGGAAGGCCCTTAAAAGTTAAGTAGGTTACTAACGCAAACATTTATTGAGGAGGCTGTATGCCGGAAGCACTGGGAATGATAGAGACCAAGGGATTTGTGGGAATGGTTGAAGCATCGGACGCGA
>JAHFEI010000011.1 GCA_023248615.1 Nitrospinales bacterium
GTCTTGGTTTTCTTTGCCGCAGGCTTGGCCTTCTTGGCCTCTGGCTTCTCTTCCTGCTTAGCTCCCTCAGTCTTGCCCTGATCCGCAGCCTTCACCTTTTTGGGGGCTGCCTTGCTCTTCTTCGGCTTTTCTACTCCCTTTAGGATAACCGTAACATGGGAAAACGGCTTCCTTATAACATCCACGCGACCACGTGACCGGGCAAGCCTGCGCTTCATAACCGGCCCCTGATCCACAAAAATCGTCTCCACCAACATGTTGTCGGCATCGCCCATATTTTTGTTTTCCGCATTGGCCTTCGCGCTGGCAATTAACTTACCAACTATCTTGGCTGTCGCTTTATTCGTAAACCGCAGGATATTCAGCGCATCGCCTACCTTCTTGCCGCGTACAAGATCCGCAACCAGGCGCGCCTTCTGTGGCGACATCCTTGCGTACCTTACTACCGCTTTAGCTTCCATCTAATACCTTCTCGCCTTTCGCTAAAAACCAAGTCTTTTCATTCCGTTTCCCGTTTAAGGGAAAACGTAAGTCTATTTAGGTATGGGTTGTTTGTCAAATATTTTTTTTGACTTTTATTCAACCAAGCCTTTTGTCCATGGCGACCCCGTGCCAAAACACCGCTTCGCCATGCACCCCTTACCCCGGCAGGCATTCCAGCCGGGACGGTGATTGTACCAAATTCCGCTCCCACTTCAAGCGCTGAATATGCAATCATGTCGGGATGGTTGAAAAAGACCCTGCAAAGATAGCGCGAATGTTTTCCGCAATTGCGCCCAGCTACGACCTTCTAAACCGGCTTTTAAGCATGGGAGTGGACAAACGCTGGCGTAAGAAGGCGATACGCTGGCTCAGCCCTCGTGAAGGGATTTACCTGGATGTTGCCACCGGCACTTGCGACTTGGCGCTGGAGATAGCGCGTCAGTGCGCCTCCGCGAAAATAATAGGCGTGGATTTCAGCCACGAGATGCTGGTCGCCGGACAAAAGAAAATCAAAGGGGGCCAAATTCTTCTGGGCCGCGGAGACGCGCTTTCCATGCCTTTCGCAGACGCAACGTTTGAGGGGATAACATGCGCCTACGGAATCCGCAACTTCGTTGACCTGCCAAAAGGGCTTAGGGAAATGGTGAGGACATTAAAACCGGGCGGGCAGGTTTCCATTTTGGAATTCACAACGCCAGCCAACCCGGTGATAAAAGCGCTGTACCTTTTTTACTTCACCAGACTTTTGCCGTACGTAGGCCGCTTGGTATCCGGCCACCCGGATGCATACACTTATCTTCCGGCCTCCGTAATGAACTTCCCGGACAGGACAACACTGAAAAAGATTTTTGAGGATGCCGGGTTTGCGCAGGTCATGGTCACTCCGCTTACGTTCGGGATATGCGACCTGATAACCGCGCGCAAACCGCCGCCATGAAAAGGCCCCTGCTATTCCTTGCCGCCGCACTACTTCTTGCATCATGCGAGGCAAACCCACCGTCCACTTACTCCACCGGGACATTGGGCGCTACCGCCCCCATCTCTGTCCGCACAAACGCCGACTTTAGGCGTATGGCGCGGGAATCGATGCCGGGAGTGGTTTACATCTACTCGCTAAAGAAGGAAGTAAACCCATCTTTTATTTCGCTTCTCTATTCCGGGATGGCGTTCCGAGGGGCGCTCGGCTATTGGCTACATTCGCTGGCGGCAAACAAATATGTCGAGATAGGTTCCGGCTCCGGTTTTTTTATAAACAAACGGGGCTATATCCTCACCAATTTCCACGTAGTCGAAAATGCGGACAAGATAATAGTGAAAGCGAGGCTCGGTACGGCCCTTGTGCCGCTCTCCGGGCAGGACGGCATTCCAAATTACGCCACTCCTGTAGAGGTGGGAGAGGAAGCCGAAATCCTGGGCGGCGACCCGCTAAGCGATGTGGCGCTGATAAAGGTCAGCCCCGATTTCCGGTACAAGGCGTTGCCACTAGGCAATTCCGACGGGCTGGATGTGGGCGAGTGGGTGGCGGCGATAGGCAACCCGTATGATGTCGGGAAGACCTTTACGGCAGGCGTGGTAAGCGGTTTGCGGCGCGAGGATATAGGGATACTGGAGCTGGAAGACTTCATACAGACAGACGCCGCTATAAATCCCGGCAACAGCGGCGGCCCGCTGATAGACATCGACGGCAATGTGGTGGGAATCAATTCCGCCATATATTCCGAGGCGTCCGGAGTGGGGCTGGCCGTCCCCATAAATATCGCAAAGGCTATCCTCCCCAAGCTGGTAAATGGGGAGCGTATTGACCGCGGGATGCTGGGAGTTTCGCTGGAAGACCTCACGCCCCAAACTGCGGAGCGGCTTGGCGTGTCGGAAAGCGCTGGCGTGATGGTAATTATTGTGCAACAGGGGTCGCCGGCACACCGTGCGGGCATACGCCCGCTGGATATTATCAACAGCCTGGACGGACAGGAGGTAAAACACTATTACGAACTGAAAAAAGCCATCGTGTCGCTTCCGGCTGGCATGCGCGTAAAGGTTGGTATAATCAGGAGCGGCAAAAACATGTCGATAGAAGTAAAACTTGGGCGGCTCGAAAGGAAATCATGACGCAGATTGAGGAACGCCAGGCAATGGTGAAAAACCTACGCGACCAGATGGAACAAAAACATTTGGCAGGCGCCGATGGGTTTGAAATATGCCATGCCTGGGCCGCTGCGGTGGACGGAATAATAGCCGAACTTTTCACCACCATTATCGGGAGCACGGAAGACCTGCCGTTTGCCCTGGCGGCGCTAGGCGGCTACGGTCGAAAAGAATTGAATCCGTATTCCGATATCGACCTGCTCTTTCTCTACGAGGAGGAGATCAGCCATGTGGAAGGTACGCTTCCGGGAAAAGTAATCCCGGCGCTTTGGGATATGGGATTTAAGGTGGGGCACGCCACACGCACGATTGACGACTGCATAAAAATCGCGCAACACGACAACATAAGCAAAACAAGCATGCTGGAAGCGCGCTACCTGCTCGGCAAAAAAGAGGTGTTCGACCGTTTTGGATACCGCTTCAAAAAGTCTGTTGCATCAAAGCAGGTAGAAAGGTTTTTGCGCGAAAAGTGGGTGGAAACGCAACTGCGGCACGCAAAGTTCCACGACTCGTGCTTCCTTACCGAGCCGGACATAAAGGAATCGCCGGGTAGCCTGCGGGACTACCATGTGGCCCTGTGGGTGGCCATTGCCAGGTACGACGTGCGGGGGCTGGATGGACTGCTGGAGCGCGGGTTAACAGACCACGACGAAGTACACCTGGCGGAAAAAGCGGTGGGCTTCCTTTTGCGGTTACGCAACGACATCCATTTCCTCACCAAAAGCACGCATAACCAGCTCACCTACGGAATACAGCCGCGCGTAGCCGCCAGGCTCGGCTATTCCGGCGAGGGGGACAAGCCGGTCATCGACATGATGCGGGCGTACTACCGTAATGCGGAGATAATCCACCGCCTTTGCCAGTCGGTGCAGGACCAGGCCAAACGCTACAGGACTAAAAGCCAGATGTTCTTCCTGAAGCTCCGCACCAAGGAACTGGCCCCCAACATATTTGCTGGCGAGGAAGAAATCTTCGTGAGGGACATTACAACGCAGGAACTGGCAGAAAACCCAAAAACGGTTTTCAGGATACTTTCCCTGATGGTGGAAAAGGAATTAACCCCGTCGGCAGGGCTTCGCAAAACGCTGGAAAAAGTGGGGACAACATGGAAACGGGAAAAGCCACCCTACACGGAACTGGGCCTGGGCTTGCGCTCGCTACTTGAAATGCCGGAACCGGTAAAGGCGCTCCACCTGATGCGCGACGCAAAGTTGATGACCGCCGTGATACCGGAATTCCACGCCATCCGCTACCTCACCCCATTCGACCTGTACCACAAGTTCACGGTGGCAGACCACTCGTTCCGCGCCATCAGCGAGTTCGACAACCTCAAGCGGAACGAAAAGCCGGAGTGCGACCTCTTGCGCGCCGTGTACGAAGCAGAACCCCGGAAAGACCTGGTGCGGCTTGCCATCCTGTTGCACGACATCGGAAAGGGAGACGGTCACCACGCGGAAGAGGAAATGATAGACCCGGAAATAGTTGCGCGGCTGGGATACAGCCCCGAGGATGTGGCGACGGTGGAACGGCTTGTGGGACTGCACCTTTTGATGAACAGCGTGGCGCAACGGCGCGACATACACGACTCCAGGACTATCCTGGAATTCTGCGAGAAGGTGGGGGACGAGAGTACGCTGAAACGGCTATACATGCTCACCTACGCCGATACCTGCGCGGTTGGGCCGGGCGTGTGGAACTCGTGGAAGGGGTCGTTGTTGAAAGAACTTTACGCGCTGGGCGCAACCTACTTCGAGGGAAAAGACCCGTTGCAGTGGCTCGCGCCGGGGCGCTTTATTCCCGAAGAAAAAATAACGCCGGAGCTGGCCCGGTTCATAAAAGGCATGCCGGACAAATATTTTTTCCTGCGCTCACCGGAAGAGGTGGTAGCAGACGGCGCCGTTTTCACGCGCTTTATGGAATCACAGCCGGTTGCCCTGGTCTCTTACAGCTTTACATCCGCCGAAGACCCGGGCGAGGTTACGCTTATCTCCAAAAACAGGCTTGGACTTTTGTTCAATGTCGTCGGCACGCTTTCCTCCAAGAATATAGACATACTCCAATCGCACATACTTACCCACAAGGAAGGGATAGCGGTGGACTTTTTTCGCGTGAACGGCCCAAACGGAAAACCGATAAACGATGTCGCCTTTTGGGAGCGGGTAAGCGCGGAAGTCAACAAAGTGCTTGGCGGCGAAAAGCTGGTGGACGAACTGATGCGCGGCAGGACTAAGATGATAACGGCGCAACTTCATGCGCCGCAGGTGGATACGCAAGTAAGAGTGCTAAACGACATATCGTACGACCACACAGTGATAGAAACAGTTTGCCGCGACAGGCTGGGGCTTTTGTACGACGAAACGCGCCTGCTCAGCTCGCTAAACCTTGATATCGTCTCCGCCCGCATAGTCGCAGAGGGACATAAGGCGATGAACACATTTTACGTTTGCGAGCCGGGGGGACACAAGATATCGAACCCCGAACGGTTGGAAGAAATAAAGGCGGAAATCCGAAGGGCTATCGCCCACACCATTTTTTAGGGCATTTTAACCTCGATTCCGAAAAAGATAAAGACGAGAGGCCTACCTGTACACCCGTTTGGTGCGCGACCCCACGCCGATGCGGCAGAAAATCTCGTACGAAATAGTTCCGGCAAGCTCCGCCCACTTCTCCACCGACGTTTCTTCGTAGCCGCCACCAAGCAAAGTGACCTCATCACCAACCTTGGCGGCAGTGGCCCGGCTTAAATCAACCATAAAATCATCCATGCAGACGTTGCCTATAATCGGCACTATTTTATCGCCCACGATGGCGGCTCCCTTGTTTGAGAGCATGCGGTTCACGCCATCCGCATAGCCGCCTAGCACGACCCCCACCCTTTTTTTGCGCGGGGTGATGTAAGTGGCGTTATAGCCGACCCCTTCCCCCTGTGAAACTTCCTTCACGGAGATGAGGCGGCTGGTAACGGCCATCACAGGGCGGAACTCCACCCCCTTCACTTCCGCCGGCGGCGCGCCGTACAGCATGATTCCGGGGCGCACCATGGTGAAGTGGGAACTTTTGAAATTCAATATCGCGCCGCTATTCGCCGCGTGGATGTAGGCAGGTTTCAACCCGGCGCGTTTCGCCTCCCCTATTATCGCTTCAAACCGGCGTAACTGGTGCTCGGTCTGCGGTGATTGCAGGTCGGTGGAGGAAGCAAGGTGGGTCATTATCCCCTCCACCTGGATGTTCTTCATTTTTTTTATCTGGGCAATCGCATCCCTGCTTTCCGCCATGGCAAATCCCAGCCTGCTCATGCCGGTATCGAACTTCAGGTGTATTGGGATTTTCTTCCCTTTTTTCCTTCCTATGCGGTTAAGTTCCTTCGCCACTCCCAGCAGGTATACTGCCGGAGTCAGATGATACTTTACCGCATCCTCCGCCTGCTCCATGAACAAACCATCTAGGAGCAAAACCGGAGCCGCTATCCCGTCGCGCCGTAGCGCTATCCCCTCTTCCAGCGTGCCAATCCCCAGCATGGGAGCGCCCAGCTTCAACGCTTCCTCGGCGAGGCGAAGCATCCCGTGACCGTAAGCATCCGCCTTTACTACAGGCAGTATGGCAACCTTCTCACCCACAATGGATTTAACTGCGTTGTAATTGTGGCGGAAGGCGGGAAGGTCAATACGCACGTTCAGCACAAGAACTCCCGCAGGGCGCCAAGTTTCGATTTGGTTGTAGAGAACGGTTGGCTACGATGCTTTTTTAATCGCATCAAGAAACCCTTTTGCCAAGGCTACAGACTCCCCCGCATCTTCCAATGATGGAACGGGGACTGAATCCCCCTCCCAGCATCTTCTCCGCGTCCGCAAGCGTTTCCTCGGCCTGCACAAAGCGGTATTGGTGGAGCGCATCATTATCCGTCATACCTGCACCCCCTCGGCCCGGATGTTTTTCACTATCGGACTCGCACGCGGACAACCTCTCCTTCAATTGCCGGGCTATTTCATAATCCTTTTGCTTCATTGCCGCATCTCCTTTTTCCCATTACGCCTACCGCGCAGAAATCCAAACTCGATAGCGGACTATTAGTCCCCAAGAGAGGTGTCGAACTGCGGGGCGTCGAACGCCGGGTTATCGAAGCGAGTGCACTCCTTGTTGAATGCAAGCTGGACTGCGCCGACGGGGCCGTTCCTTTGTTTCGCGATAATTACCTCGGCAAGGCCGGGATTTTTTTCCGGGTTGTAATACTCCTCGCGGTAAACGAAAGAGACGATATCCGCGTCCTGCTCTATGGAGCCGGATTCGCGCAGGTCGGAAAGCTGCGGCCTTTTGTTCGGGCGTTCCTCCACCTTGCGCGAAAGCTGGGAGATGGCGATGACCGGCACCTCCAATTCACGCGCCAGCCCTTTCAACCCCCTTGTTATCTCGGAGATTTCCAGCACCCTGCTTTCGGAGTTGGCTCGCCCGTGCATAAGCTGAAGGTAGTCGACGATTATCAGGTCGAGGCTACCCTCGGCCTTCAGCCGCCTGGCTTTCGAGCGGATATCCAGTACGGTCTGCATCGGCGTATCGTCGATATGTATTTTCGCCTCGTACAGGTGCTGGGCCGCGCTGGTGATGCGCGGCCAATCGTTTTGCGACAGGTACCCGGTGCGTATCTTGTGCATGGAAATATGGCTGAGCGAAGAGATCATCCTGAGGATAAGTTGCATCGCCGACATTTCGAGGGAGAAGAAAGCAACGGACTTTTCCTTTTCCACCGCCGCGTACTCCGCCATATTTATGCATATGGCGGTCTTGCCCATTGAGGGGCGCCCGGCCATTATTATCAGGTCGCCCGGCTGGAAACCTGCGGTCATCTCATCGAATTTTTTGAACCCTGTGGGAAGCCCGGTTATCAGTTCTTTCCGGTCAAAAAGGCGCTCGATGTCCTTTATGGTCTCGTTAACCACTTCCTTGATGTTACGGAAACCTTTTGTAATCCTGTCGTCGGCGAGGTCGAATATCATCCGTTCCGCACGATCCATAACCTCTTCCACGTCTTCGGAATCTTCGTAGCCTATGTTGACCACTTCTGCGGCGGTGGTAATGAGCCGCCTAAGCAATACTTTTTCTTTTACTATCTTGGCGTGCATGCCGACGTTTGCGGCTGTGGGGATAAGCTCCATCAGTTGGGCCAGGTAGTCCAGCCCTCCCGCCTCGTCTATCTGCTTTTTCTTGCGGAGCCGCTCGTTGACCGTCATCAGGTCTATCGGTTCGCCCTTTTCGAATAGCTCTAGGTAGGCGGCGTAGATGAGCCGGTGGGCAGGCTTGTAGAACTCTTCGCCGGTCTTGAGATATTCCACGGCGCGAGCCATGGCGGCATTGTCGAACAGTATGCCGCCCAGAACCGATTGCTCCGCCTCCAGGTTCTGCGGAGGAACCCTCCCAACCCCGACGGAATTGCGGGGCTGGAGTTCAATCGGCATTGTGGTTATTCCGCCGCTGGCTGTTCTGCTTTTTCTTCTATCGCTTTTTCTTCGGCTTCGGCTTTGACTTCAACTATAAATTCAGCCGAAACCTCGGGATGAAGCTTTATCTGTACCTTGTGCTCTCCGACCTGCTTAAGCGGCATGTCGAGATGTATCTTGTGCTTATCCAGATGGAAGTGGCGGATATTGATAAGTTCCTTGGCGATATCCGAAAGTGTGACGGAGCCGAAAAGTTTGCCTTCCTCGCCCACCTTGCGCACGAACACAAGATGTAACTTGGAAAGTTCCGCCGCCTGCGTCTCGGCATCGGCCTTCAGCGCGGCAAGGCGTTTAGAGCGGTTAACCATGTGTTGCTCGATTACCTTCAGGTTCCCGATGGTTGCCTCTATGGCAAGCCCTTGCGGCAACAGGAAGTTCCGGCCATAGCCGCCCCTCACCTTCACATGCTGTCCGGCCTTACCAAGTTTATCTACGTCTTCCCTAAGTATCAGTTCCATTGTCTTCCTCCTTTGCGCCAGCCTTCCGGCGGATTTTTCTAAAATCAAACCACAAGTCAAACAGTCCCATGCCAGCTATTCCGGCCATAAGGAACGGCTGTAATAATAGCAGAATATATACGGTCATGCGCAAAAAATTCGGTAGCTTGAATTTTTCGAACCAAAACTGGATTATGCAACAGCCAGTGGTGAAATAAACAAGCATCACGACTATCAGGATATTCACCCCGACAATGCGCGCCAGGCTGTTTGCCACCAGTGCCAGCCCAAGGCCAAGTATGAAGGCAAAAACCATCTGCTCCGGTGGAGACCAGCGCGTAGTATCCAGCGTGTCGGCAGGCGCAAGGTACGTCCACCGTTTTTGCAAGTACCGGTAAAAAATGTAGTTACTGAGCGACATCAGGAAATACGCCACGGCGGCGGCTCCAGGCAGTATGCGCACCATCCACCGGGAAATATCCCCGGCGTTTTGGACAAGGAAATCCACCTGGTCGGCTGGCACGCCAGCCTTGCGGTAGGTATCCACCGATTCGTTTATCATCTGTTGCACTATTTTCAGCATGAACGTGTAAACTTCCGCCGCCGAGGAGGAGCCTACGGCTACAAAGAAAAGCCCGGTGGCCGCCATCGAAAGCGCGGCGGCAACGGCTACCGCAGTAGTAATGCCGACCTGTTTTTTTATCATCCCGCCCAACACCATTGCCATAAGGGCATAGCTGAGCAGGTAAAAAGCGGATACCTTGGCCCCCAATACCGCCCCGACGACTATTGCGGACAGCAATGCCCCAAAGAGGCCAGCCACCAAGCCATACCGAAGGAGTACGTACAAAATGGGCAAGGGCGCAAACGGGTTTATCAGGCTTCCCAAAACGGGAACGAAGAACATCGACAGGAAAAACAGGGCGCTGAGGATTGGAGCCGCAACTCCCCTAACGCTGGCGGAACCCATAATCGACAAGGCCCAGCTTCGCGGCCCCACTGTCACGCCCCCCGGATGCTAACAAACAAGCTGGCCACTCCGGTGGGGCGCATGAAGTCCGTCAAACTTCCAGCGTGAAGGGCAAAAGCGCTATGTTGCGTGATATTTTGATGGCGGCGGTAACTGCGCGCTGGTGCGTAGCGCAATTGCCGGATACCCTACTGGGGATTATCTTGCCGCGCTCCGTTGTAAGCGCACGCAGGGTCTTCAAGTCCTTGTAGTCAATGAAATGGATGTTGTCCGCGCAAAACCTGCAGACCTTTTTCTGCGTAAATGTTTTTCTTCTTTTTTTCTTAACGTCTCTTCGTGGTCTCATTTTTAAAATTCCCCTATAAAAAAGGCAGTTTATTTTTTTGTCAGTTAAAACGGTACGTCATCATCAGAACCGGGCGGTAGGTCTGGCGGCGGCTCTTCATCGTGCGCTCCCCTGCCAGCCGCTCCGCCGCCTTGCCGGGAAGACGGAAGGAACTGTACGTTGGAAGCGGTCACTTCTATCTTCGACCGTTTTTCGCCTTCCTTGCTCTCCCATTGGCGCAGGCGCAAACGTCCTTCGATAAAAACCGGGCTCCCCTTCTTCAGGTACTCGGCGCTTGATTCTGCCGCCTTGCCCCACACGTTCACGTCAATGAACAGTGTGTCTTCTTTTTTGTCGTCACCGGAGCCGTATTTGTTGTTCACCGCAAGGCCAAGGGTACAAACCGCCTGCCCCGATGGGATGTAGCGCAATTCCGGGTCGCGCGTGAGGTTCCCCATTAAAAACACCCTGTTGAGGCTGGCCATATACTCTTCCTTCCGCCTGTTACCGGTCAGTACCGGTAATTATCCCTGCCGCCGAAGGTCGCGGGAGTTTCGGACGAGGGCCGGAGCAACGTCTGCGGATGGCAATTCAGGGAAATATACTTTATGACGGATTCGTTGAGCTTGAGGTTGCGCTCCAGCTTCGCCACCAGCGCACCGGGCGCGGTGATATGGAACATGGTGTAGTAACCGTAGCGGTTCTTGCCGACGATGTAGGCAAGTTTCTTCTTGCCCCATTGTTCGATATGGTCAACGATGCCGCCTTCCTTCTCCGCGAAGGCTTTAAGGTCGTTGGTAAGCTGGGCAACCTGCTCCTCGGTTTTTTCCGGCTCTACAATGATGACAACTTCGTACTTAGGCAATTGCTTCCTCCTTCTGGGTTATAGCCCCGGCCACATGGGACGGAGCAAGGGTTATTTGCAAGTGGTGATTTGTAACACATCAACGGCGAAAACGCAATCCCATACAAGAATCATCGAGAGGATGGCGGCGCGGACAGGCGGAAATTTCAGCCGGAAGGGTTGAGCTTTTTGTAGCCCAATTCCACTTTCTCGCACAGGTCATCAGGCCGGAACGGCTTTACGATATACCCCTGTATCCCCTGCTTCATGCAATCGACTATGTCGCTTTTGCTACCAAGCGCCGTAACCATCAGGATAGGCGTGGGCGGTTTTGCGTTCTCTTTTTCCGTACGCCGTATCTCCTTCAGCGCCTGGTAACCGGACATCACGGGCATCATGATATCCAGAATGATTACGTCCGGTTGCCACGTCTCGTAGGCCTTCACCGCCTCTTCGCCGTTATCCACCATATGTTTTTCGTACAGTTCGCCCAACAGGCAGTGGTTATACAACTCGTGCGCTGGCCTATCGTCATCGGCAATAAGCACCTTCAGTTTCTTCATGGAAGATTCCCAGCCAAAAAACATTACCCCAAATACAGAGGACACCCTACCCGAACCCATGCTACCAAAAAAGTAGGCATTCACGCAATCAGATTTCAACTTCCGGAACGGTGTTTCTCCAGGTAGCCTTCAATTTTCCCCGACAGCTCGGCATGCTTAAACGGCTTGATGATATACCCCTGTATCCCAAGCCGCGCACAGTCCACGATATCGCTTTTGTCCGATAGCCCCGTCGAAATGACGACTGCGGTCTTTTTCCCGCTCTTTTTTTCACGCTCCCGCAGTTCCTTCAACGCCTGGTAGCCGGACATCACCGGCATCATGATATCCAATATCACCAAGTCCGGTTGCCACGCTTCGTACACATCCAGCGCCTCTTGCCCGTTTAAGGCGAATTTCTTTTCGTAAAGTTCGTCCTTCAATCCCAGGTTATAAAGGGCCTGGACGCTCTTATTATCGTCCGCTACAAGTATCTTAAGTTTTACCATTGAGTCTCCCGAAAATTGCCACGCCTATGCCGCATGCTAGTAAACTATCTCAATCCTGCCCAAGTAGCCAGAGAGTTCGCCTATCAACCTTACAATCTCTTCCTTGTTGCCATCTTTAGCCGCCTTTTCCAAGGCTCCGCCAATCTCGGTGATGCCGTTGAACCCGTATCCGCCTCCGGAGCCTTTCATATTGTGTCCCAAAATCCGGGCGGTATCCATATCGCCTTTTTCTACGGCGATTTTAAGTTCCCTTATGTCATCATGCCTGCCCTGTATAAAACCAGGAATAAGCCCCGCAAGGTCCGGATCCACTTTTATGACCAATTTCTCGCCGTTTCCTTCAGCCACCTGCCATACTCCTCAGCAATTGAGACTTTACACCTGACGTTTGCCAGCCGCCCTCTTCACGCTACATCGCACCGACGCTGTTTCCCGTCATGCCACTTGCACCCTGTTGCGACCATCGCGCTTGGCGGCGTACAGCGCCTTGTCTGCAAGCTCCACCAACTCGGAATGGGCCATCCCACGCTCGGGAATAAGTGATGCCACACCAACGCTAATCGTAACCACTTTGGACGCGGAGGAATGCTCGTGAGGATTGCCCATCGCCTCCACCTCCATCCTCAGCCGTTCGGCAAGTTCGGCGGCTCCCTTAATTTCAGTCTCCGGCAACACCACCACAAACTCCTCGCCGCCGTACCGCGACGCAAGGTCGGCGGGACGCTTTACCGTCTCGGCTATAACGGAGGCCACCTTTTTCAGGCAATCGTCGCCACCTTGATGCCCGTAGTGGTCGTTGTACGCCTTGAAATGGTCTATGTCCATCATGATGATAGAAATAGGTTTTTTATCTCTCACCGCACGACGCCATTCCCTTTCAATAAATTCATCGAAGTTGCGCCGGTTCGCAAGCCCCGTAAGGCCGTCTATGGCGGAAAGGCGGCGGAGTATCTCATTGGCATGCCGCAACTGCCCCAGGGCTTCCAGCAGTTCCTTCTCGCGGGACTTCCTGCGATCCCTCTCGTATTTCAATTGGAGTACGGAACTTACCCTGGCCAACAACTCCGTTTTATTAATCGGCTTTGTTACATAATCCACCGCTCCTGCGGCAAAGGCAAGCTGAAGGGTTCCCTCCTCGTCCAGTGCCGTGACCATGACTATCGGGATGTCCTGAAGGTGGGTATCCCCCCTTATCCTCCGGCATGCTTCTATGCCGTCTATGCCGGGCATAATGACATCCATAAGAATGAGGTCGAAGCGACCACCATGCTCCTCAAGATCGCCATCTGTGCTAAGCCCCAGCGTCGCGAAGGCGTCATCCGCAGATGCCTCGCCGATAACGTCCCTGTAGCCTGCGTTCTTCAGGAGCCTACCCAGCAGTTCCCTGCTGTCTTTGGAGTCATCTACAATCAATATGCCCATCGGCGCATTACCATTTCCCCTGTAAGCCCTGTACCCAATATGGAGCTTGGATTATACCCTACCCTTCAGGTATGGGCTATACGCCTTATCCAGTTTCCGGATATGTTCCTTAAGCCAGGTGAAAAGCAATATCATAAGGGCCTCGCTCACCATATCGGGCTCCGCTTCCACTTTCGCCCGCAAAGCTATGACGATTTCGATGAAATCCGCATGCTGCTCCTTCTGCTCCTGATATCCGGCGTAGTTTGCCTTTTTCATAGCCTCTTCCTCTTCGGCAAAATGCTCCTCCGAGTATTTCAGCAGGGCGGCTAAGGCTATTTCCACCGCTTCCTTCTTGAAATTTCCGCGCACTCCGGCAATCAGGTCGTTAATGATATCGAAAAGTTTTGCGTGGGCTTTATCGAACTTCGGTATCCCGACGCTGTATTCGGCATCCCACATAAAATTCATTCCAACATCTCCCAGACAATCATATTTCGGCGACTTCACCCGGATGGCACGCACCAACACACAGCAGGGGCAATAAAACCAAATTACCATGCTTAAAGCAACCGTTTTATGCCTGTTCACTTGCGTAATGGCCGCTTTGAATCTAAAGTATGGGACAAATGAAACAGACAAAACGCATCTACATAGGCGGCGTGCCGATAGGCGGCGGGGCGCCCATCGCCGTGCAGTCGATGGGAAACAGGTCGCCGCACGATGCGGACGCAATCCTGAAGCAGATATGCGAACTGAAGGAAGCGGATTGCGAAATAGTGCGGCTGACCGTGCCGGACGAAAAAGCCGCCGAAGTTTTTAAGGCAGTAAGGGGGAAAAGCCCGGTTCCTCTGATAGCGGACATACACTTCAACCACAAGCTGGCGTTGGCGGCTATCGAGGCGGGAGCGGACGGCCTGCGCATAAATCCCGGCAACATCGGCTCGTGCGAGGGTGTGGAGCAGGTGGTAAAAGCCGCCGCCGAGCGGGAGATACCGATACGGATAGGGGTGAACGCAGGCTCAATCGCCAGGGACAAGCTGAAGAAATACGGCGGCCCCACAGCCGAAGCTATGGTGGAAAGCGCCATGGAGCATGTGAGGATACTGGAAGAGCTTAATTTCGACCTCATCAAAATATCCATAAAGGCTTCGGATATCCCCAAGACGCTGGAGGCGTACCGCAAGCTCTCCGAAAAGGTGGATTACCCGCTACACGTCGGCGTATCGGAAGCGGGAACGGAGTTCGGCGGCACCATTAAATCCGCCATCGGCATAGGGATACTGCTGAACGAGGGAATTGGCGATACCATCCGCGTTTCGCTTACCGCCGACCCCGTGGTAGAAGTGCGCACCGCATATGAAATACTGAAGGCGTTGCACCTGCGGCAGATAACGCCGGAAATAATATCGTGCCCCACCTGTGGCCGGTGCGAGATAGACCTGCTTAGCATAGCCACACGGGTAGAAGAGGAATTGCGCAAGATGAAAAAACCTATAAAAGTCGCCATCATGGGATGCGTGGTAAACGGCCCTGGCGAAGCGCGTGAAGCGGACATAGGCATCGCAGGGGGCGATGGGTGCGGAGTAATATTCAAGGGCGGAAAAATACTCCGCAAGGAGCCGTCGGAAAATCTTTATGTCGCTTTAATGGAGGAAATCCTAAAATTATGAAACTAAGCCGATATTTCATCCCCACCGTAAGGGAGGTGCCGTCCGAGGCGGAAACCGCCAGCCACAGGCTTATGATACGCGCAGGCATGATGCGAAAGCTTGCCGCAGGCGTTTACAACCTGCTCCCCCTTGGATTGCGCTCCATCCGCAAGGTGGAAAATATCGTGCGCGAGGAGATGAACCGCGCAGGGGCGATAGAAGCCCTGCTACCATCAATGGTACCGGCGGAACTATGGGAGGAGACGGGCCGATGGAGCCTTTACGGCAAGGAACTGTTGAGGATAAAGGACCGGCATGGACATGAATTCTGCTACGGCCCCACACACGAAGAGGTGATGACCGATATGGTGCGGCGCGAGGTGAAGTCTTACAAACAGCTTCCTCTAGCCCTTTACCAGATACAGACCAAGTTCCGCGATGAAATCCGCCCACGGTTCGGCATGATGCGCGCCCGCGAGTTCATGATGAAAGACGCGTACAGTTTCCACACGGACGAGAAGTCCGCCGAAGAGGGATATGAAAAGATGTTCCGCGCCTACGAGCATGTATTCAAACGTAGCGGGCTGAAATTCCGTGCGGTTGAAGCGGATACGGGCAACATCGGCGGCGCATCTTCGCACGAGTTTATGGTGCTGGCGGATACGGGCGAAGACCTTGTGGTTTCCTGCCCCGTCTGCGACTACGCATCCAACGTGGAAAAAGCGGAGGTGGTAATCCCGAAACACCATGCACAGGAAACGCAAACGCCAGCGCCGGAAGACGTGGCAACACCCGACTCGCGGACGATTGAGGAGGTATCCGCCTTTTTGAAACGCCCGGCGGATCAGTTCATCAAAACGCTGGTCTACTCCGTAAACGGCGGTAAGGAACATATAGCGGCGTTAGTGCGCGGCGATGGCGAAGTGAACGAGCACAAGCTGAAAACATTGCTGGCGGCGGACGTGCTGGAAATGGCGACGCCGGAAAAGGTGAAGGAGCTTACCGGCGCTGGCGTTGGGTTCGCCGGGCCGAGAGGGCTGAAGCTGAAAACTATCGGCGACTACTCCGTGAAGGGGATGGCCAACGCCGTATCCGGCGCCAACAGGGACGGGTGTCACACGATAAACATAAACGAGGGCCGCGATTTCACCGTTGCGCAATGGGCCGATATCCGCATGGTGCGCTATGGGGACGCCTGCCCGCGTTGCGAAAAACAAAAGCTGGAATTCCACCGGGGAATAGAGGTGGGGCATATCTTCCGCCTCGGCACAAAATACAGCAAGGCGATGAAAGCGAACTACCTGGATTCGAACGGCAAAGAACAGGTGATGGTGATGGGAACCTACGGCATAGGCATAGGGCGCATAGCTGCGGCGGCAATAGAGCAGAGCCACGACGACAACGGCATAATATGGCCGTGGGCAATAGCGCCGTTCCAGGTTGTGGTGCTACCGCTCAATATTTCCAAAGAGGATATAGTTGCCGCCGCCAACCGCATAGAAGAGGAAATGGAACAGGAAGGCTACGAAGTTCTTTTGGATGACAGGGACGAACGCGCCGGGTTCAAATTTAACGATGCCGACCTGCTGGGGATACCTATCCAGATAATCGTCGGCGACAAGGGACTGAAAAACGGCGAGGTGGAGTTGAAGGTACGGAAGACCGGCGAACGTGTTAACGTAAAGCTGGAACACTTGAAGGACAAAGTGAAGGAAGTCGCCTCTTTGCTGGCCGCTCTTTAACGCAAAGCGAAAGACGGACGGCGGGATTTCCCTACCACGCCGAGGATATAATACAATCGCGGTAGAGGAGGGTTTTGTTATGGCCAGAAAGAAACCGGTGCGACGGTGGGTAGAACTTCAGCAACCGGAGTTGCCCATTCTTGCGGGTATCCCAAAGAACTTGTGCAAACGCTTCGGGGAAGGCAAACTGCTCATCCCATCGCTGGAAGACGTTGCCGCCATAATCAGATCCGTGCCAAAGGGAAAGCTGATAACCGAAGAGGTTATCTGTGGGCGGATGGCAAAACGCCACCGGGCGCAAGCGGCATCGCCCACCATCACCGCGTTTTTGGTGCGCATCGTGGCGTATGATGCCGAGGCGGAGCTGGCCGCCGGTAAAAAAAAGGTTCCGCCCTACTGGCGCGTTATCGGACACGACGGCAACCTGAACGATAAATTCCCCGGCGGGTTTTTGGCGCAATCTAAAAAGCTGATGCTGGAAGGGCACGCGCTAACCGGTAGCAAAAGGGCCAAAGAGATACCGCCCCGTGTGGATGATTTCACCAAAGCGCTTGTTAAACTCTAGGCGTAACCATTCGCCAATCGCAGGTTGACAAGTATTGAGGGTGAGGGTACTATTTCCCCATCACGCTGTTTTTGCGTGCCTGTGTGTCATTAAGGAGGAAGAATGTCCGATTTTAAGACCCTGCTCGCAGTGGGCGATATGGTTACATCCGGCGTTGTCTCGATTTCCGGCGATGAATCGGTAAAGTCCGGCGCCGTAAAAATGGCTTCAGAAAATGCAAGCTCCCTGCTGGTCGTTGACCAATCGGGCAAGCTTGTCGGCATCGTTACGGAGCGGGATGTCGTTTACCGCGCGGTAGCGGCGGATTTGGATGTGCAATCTTCCAAAATCTCCCAAATAATGACGCAAAACCCGGTGAGCATCAGCCACGATGAAAGCATATTCGAAGCGCGCAACCTGATGGTATCCAAAAAGCTCAACCACCTGATAGTGGTGAAAGAGGGCATACCGCTGGGCGTCCTTACCTCCCAAGCCGTACTGGGCAGCTAACCGGAAGGCCGGAAGAACCGGCTCCGAGAACAGCGCCTCCACCCGTCACCTAAGGCGGGTTGCACCTTGGCTTCCCGCAAAAATGTTCCGCACAAAATAAACCTCGATTCCGAAGTTAAAATTACTTTCCCCTCCTTCGCAAGGAGGGGATGAAGG
>JAHFEI010000172.1 GCA_023248615.1 Nitrospinales bacterium
CAGGAGGAGCAACATCACGGACGAAGAGACCGCCGCCCTGTTCGATGGGAAAGTGCCGGAGCCATACCGCGACATCCGCAACAAGTTCCTTACAACCGTGTGCGGGCTTGTCCATGCGCCTGTGCATGAATCTTTCCTTGCGTACAAAAGGGATGCCGAAGATGTGGGGCAGAGCTAGAAAATAATATCCCGTAACCAGGCAAACAAACGCTGTTCACCGCATCGCCCACCCCGGCGCTTTTACCGTATGCTATTGCCAACCTGTTCGGGTATCTGTTTTCACATGCAGGGTGGAACGTCTATTCAGCGGACTTCTTGTCCCGCTGGCGTTTGTAGCCCTTGGCACCCTTCTTTGTCCCTTGGGGCTTGCCTGGCGGCAGGACGTTGGTTTTACGGGATGCGGCTTTGAGAGCGGAGAGGTTGACCTTTTTCATCTATGTACAGATGGACATACACCCTTATCAGCAATGTTATGCCAAGGGTCGAACCAGAGGATTTTTAAAACAGCGTTTTCTTTAATTCAGTAAATCCTTACCTTCCCTTCTAGCCTTAGGGAAAATATAGTATCCGTATCTTCCTGCTTGATCTCTATAATGCGTTTCTGTGCATTTGGAGACAACTTTGAAACCTCTATTTCATGGCTATTGTTTCCTGAGGTTCTCCCACCTGAGCCTTTTAGGATTTCCCCCCACGTCATGCCTTCGAAATTTTTGATATGTCCCAAAAGATGGCTTAGCCAGTCTGTTCCTTTGATGGCATCCAATCCCCAAGGGCCATTATGATCGAAAGTCGATAAAGCCCAAGACAACTTCATATTGTTAGAAGAATAAGGCTCTTTTTCTATGCGGGGTATTTCCCCTGATTTTTTAAAGCCAGGCGCGACGCTTGGAATTTTATTATTTTTTTTGCCCAAGCCTTAGGCCGATTTTAAGGAGGAGTAATATTCGTTCATTGACTCTAATGAAATTTCGGCGTTCCCTCTTTCAGCCAGCCCCATACCAATACGCGCTTTTTTCCAAGGCTCTTCGCTATGGGTTAAATCACTTAATTGCTGGCCGTTATACTTCCCATAAAACGTGACAACCGCATCAATAGTCTGTTTCTCTTTTTCTTTCAGCCTGGAGCCGTCTCCTCCAACAATGTTTTTGATTGTAAACTTTCCTTGGTGCTGATCGTATAATTTTCGACAGACTGGGCCATTGGCCCACGCTTCAATTTGGGCGCTAAAAAGGGTCTTGTCATGCCAAACGGAATGCCACGCTTGGGAATAATAAACCAGCTTTTGGAGTTTCCACGTAGAGGTAGCACCGATTTTGTCAAGGATGTACTGGGCAACATCAATAACATTAGACATCGTTAATTCAAAGCTCCTTTTGGCGTTATGGCTGGCGAAGATTCCCCTTGTGTGGATATCTTTATATCGTACCGGGGCTTTAAAAGTAAACTCCAAAATGTAGAGGATATCGTAAGTAGCTTGATTTTAATGGCTCTAATTGCCTAGGGAAACCAACGATATCTCCCCTGTGCCTCATGCTTTGGAGGCGTTGGAGCTAACGAACCTACCTACGGTAAAGGAGCCGTAGCAGGGCGGTTGCGTTTTCTACCACAGATACCGCACCCGTTTACCCCCCCTACGCCCTGCCCCGTATCGGCGGTATCAGCTCAGACTTAAGCGCCTACTGGCAACGGAGAGGATAGTTTTCATTTCTCCTTCTTGCGGGCAATCGCCTCTATAAAAAACTCCATACCGCGACATCCGCAACAAGTTCCTTACAACCGTGTGCGGGCTTGTCCATGCGCCTGTGCATGAATCTTTCCTTGCGTACAAAAGGGATGCCGAAGATGTGGGGCGGAGCTAGGCGGAACGTTCCCGCGCCAAACTTCCACCCGGCGGCGACATTTATAGCCGCATAAACATTAGGTAAAAATGGTGCCGGGAGCCGGAATCGAACCGGCACAGCCGTTGCCAGCCGAAGGATTTTAAGTCCTTTGCGTCTACCAGTTTCGCCATCCCGGCAGAAACGGTTTTGTAGGGAATTGTACTAGGAAGACGCTCCATTGAGTAGCGAAAAACGGGAGGCGGTCATCACAGCCCCCGGTAAAAACATCACACACCGCAAACCAGCCTTCGGTGCGTGTAGCGGCCTGCCTTTAAAAGCAGGCCTGGCGCTGGCTACCTCTTCCCTTTTTTTATGGCCTTTACCGGAACCGGACGCCGTACGGCAGGCGGCGGCGTGTGGTGGCTACCTGCTCCGCCGGTTATGAGGTTCCGCAAGTCCCCAACGTAGTCGTTAAGGGTTACCGCCTGTGCGTTCAACTCTTCAGACGCAGCGGCGGATTCCTCCGCGCTGGCCGCGTTTTGCTGTGTAACCTGATCCATTTGCGATATCGCCTGGTTCACCTGCGAAACGCCCTGGGACTGCTCGTTGGATGCGGCAGAAATTTCGCTTACCAGCGTAGCCGCCCTGCCGCTACTTTGCGATATTCCCTGGAGTGTCGTGGCAAGTTTTTGGACTATCTCCTCGCCCTCGGCGGTTTTCCTCACGGCGTTGTCTATCAGCGCGGCGGTTTCCTTGGAGGCAGTCGCAGACCTTTGCGCCAGGTTTCGCACTTCCTCCGCCACTACGGCAAACCCCTTGCCGTGTTCCCCGGCGCGAGCCGCTTCCACTGCGGCGTTCAAAGCCAGCAGGTTCGTCTGGAAGGCTATTTCTTCTATGACCTTTATTATTTTCGAAATTTCCGCAGACGACTTTTTGATGGAACCCATCGCGGACTCCATTTCCGTCATCGCTTTCGCGCCGTCCGACACGACCCTGCCGGTCTTGTCCATTGCCTCGTTAGCCTCCGTCGCATGGTCGGAGTTGCGCTTGCTCATCTGGGATATGTTTTCAAGCGTGGCGGATGTCTCTTCCAGCGCGGCGGCCTGCTGGGTGGCGCCCTCTGCCAGCGATTGGCTACTGGACGATATCTCGCCGGAGGCGCCGCTAATCTCCCGCGAGCCGCTTACAAGCCCTTCTATAACTTTGTTTATCGGGGCGATGACCTTTTTCCCTACGAACACCAACACTGCGGTAAACACACCCACGGCGAAGATGAACAGCCCGGTATTAAACATCATGGCGTTGCGGGCATCGAGGCGTATTTCGTCCGCCGCCTTCGAGGAGATATCGCCTATGACTGCGGAAATATGCAGGCCGGTGTCAATTGCTTTTGTGGCGCGCCCTATCCAGCCCGCACCGTCCACGGGATACGGCTTGCCATCGCGGCTGGCGGCATAAACATCCTCGCGCAGTTTCTGGTAAGAGCCCAAAAACTCGGTTTCAAATTCCCCTATCGCCTTCACCAGTTCCGGCGGTGTGGAGGAGTTCTTCTTTAGCGCCATCAGCTGTGCCGACGAGTTGTCGACTATCGCCCGGTAGGATTTCAGCGTCTCCATAAGTTCCGGCGGAATCGGTTTTCCGGCGGCTATCAGCCCGCCCAGGTTCGCCCTTTCGCGCCCGGCATATTCGCACAGTGTGGCAATGTTTGCCCGCACCACACTATTGAAATAATAAACCTGCTCCTGCGGGTCGTGCGGGGCGAATACCGTGTTCCTCATATCGAATTCTGCGCCTATGTTGGCCGAGGCGGTTTTCACCCAGTCCCCTTTCGCAATAGCGGCGGTCGTTACTTTCGGCCTGGCGTCCTGCAACGCCTTATTGGCGGCCTGCCAATCCCTGTGCGCGGTTTCCAGGTCTTTATCCGGGAAGGCCGAAAGGAGCTTATTGATATCGCCCACAGCCGATTTTACTTCGGCATCGCCCTTGGCTCCAAGGTCGTTAAACTTGTTTATCAGTTCGGCGGGCGGGTGCTCGGCTCCCAATATTGTCGCCCCCACGCCGCGCTCTATCGCCTGCCACCCGGCGGCCACGTTCAGGTGCCCGGCGGCCTGTTCCATGTAGCCGTAGCGTTCCGCCACCCTGCTTTCAGTACGCGCCCCCGCAACAAGGAAAATCGCCATGATGAGAGACACGGCGAGCATCAATGAAAGCATCCCTGTCATCTTCGCCTGTAAACTCTTCATAGAACCCCCCTCGTGTGCGGCAACAAATCGTTTGCCATATCCAGACTCCGGCATTCGGCTTGGAAGCGGTTTCCCACCGGAAGCGCCCCCCTTGGCACGGCAATGTGCCATTGCGTAATTCTACTATAAACCAACCCCCCTGCCGCAATAAAAACCGTGTGGCAGGTATCTGTGGCGGAATATATGGTATAAGGATACGGATGTCGAACACGCCAATACTTAAAAGAGAAAACGGCTTTTCGCTCATAGAGCTTCTTGTCGTGATGGTGATAATCGGCCTGCTGGCCGGTTTGGTGGGGCCGAAGCTGTTTCACCATGTGGATACCGCAAAACAAAAAGACGCCGCCGCGCAGATATCAATGCTGGAAGAGGCGCTGGACATGTACCGCCTAGACCACCACAAATACCCATCCACCGAGGAAGGGCTGGCGGCTGTCAAGACCTACCTTAAAAAAGAACTCCCCATGGATCCTTGGGGCAACCCTTACCACTACAAAAGCCCCGGCGAGGAAGACAGGGAATACGAAATTGTTTCCCACGGCGCGGATAATGCCCAGGGCGGCGAAGGCGTGAACATGGATATCGTAAGCTGGAAATCCGCCACTAACGCCACTAAATAGCCCATATCTCACCACCTTAAATTACCCCGCATTTGAAATAAAAGTGGGATTACGCCGAACGTTTTAGCGGTGTATCCTACGCTCCGCGTTCGAGGGCGCGGTACTGGATAGCTTCCGCCACATGTTCCGTGGCGATATCGGCGGCGCCGGCAAGGTCGGCTATCGTTCGCGCCACTTTCAGCGTGCGTGTGTAGGCGCGGGCGGAAAGCCCAAGCCGCTCCATCGCCATCTTCAGCAGTTTTTCCGATTCCGCGCCGATGCGGCAGTGCGATTTTATCTGCCGCGAACCCATCTCCGAGTTGCGGAAAATTTTGTTTTTGG
>JAHFEI010000173.1 GCA_023248615.1 Nitrospinales bacterium
GGGCTGTGGCGGACAACAACGCTGGCATCCAGCAAATAAACACATCGTCCGGTGAGCTTGCAAGAATTGCCGGTGTGCTGCAATCGATGGTGGCGAAATTCAAGGTGGAAACGAACGGCCACCAACGCTATGCGAATGTCGTGGTTAGTGCGGAGCAGGATTCATACTAAGGAAGATGGCGCGATAGGGAAGGGTGGCATGAGTTTTATGGTGTTCAAATTATTTGGTAGCATAAAGGAGAATATCTAATGGCAAAGGTAATGGCAATAAAGAAACATGATGGCAAGGAACAGTCCTCCCGTACGGGCAGGCAAGGCGGAGGCAAAGGTAACGTGTTTAGCAATATAGGCATCTCCACCAAACTGGCGCTGTTAGCCGGCGTTCTTATCCTGGTTTCAATCGTAATCGCGGTTCTCAGCATAAATCGCATGGCAGCCATCCAGGGCAGTGTGGAATACACCGCCGAAATAGCCAGAAAGGCGGCTATGGCGCAGGACATCAGCTCCACCATGACAGATATAATAAGGGCGGAGAAAAACTTCATTGTCGAATATGACGCTAATAACAATGCGGGTTGGGTAAAAACTCGGGATGAAAAGAATGAGGAACTGAAGAAGAAAACGGCGGAGTTAAAGGCAATCTCTGGCGAAAAAGCCAAAAAGATATTGGAAAATTTTGACACAAAATTTGCAGTCTATTTTGAGGGGGTCAAGAAAGTATTTGTCTTGTGTGCGGATATTGACACAACCCAGATTGCCTCAGGTTCCACCACTCCGGCGGTGATGAAGATGCGAGCGGATTTCCTTAAGGCTGTCCACGTATCGATGGATGATAACAAGAAACTTATTAAAGCGGCAGAGTCGGAAATCGACGAGCTAATTGCGCTATATAAAGAACAGGTAAAACAGGCAGAAGAGCAAGCCGCTGCTACCTACACCCAGACCAAACTGGCAGTCACGCTGGTATCGGTTGTCGGTATCCTCATTAGCTTGGCGCTTGCCATCGTGATTGCGCGCGCCATCACAAAGCCGATTGAAAATACCGTCGAGGTCATTAAGGAAATTGCGGCTGGGGACTTTACGCAGGAAGTCGAAGTCCACGGTAGCGACGAGATAGGGCAGCTTGGCGAGACTGTAAACGAGATGGTGGGCGAGCTTCGCGTGATGCTTGCGGACATACGGCAGAATTCCAAGACGCTTGCCGCATCGGCGGAGGAGCTTTCCGCAGTATCTACCCAGCTTGCCAGCGGCTCTGAAGAGATGTCGGCCCAGGCCGGTGGCGTTGCCAGCGCGACGGAGCAGATGTCTTCCAACATCAACTCCATGGCATCGGGCGTAGAGGAATCCAGCGTGAACGCCAGCACGGTATCCAGTACCGCCGAGCAGATGTCGGCCAACATGCGGACGATAGCCAGCGCGATAGAAGAGATGTCTATATCCATCCGCGACGTAGCGAAGAACTCCGAGGACACTTCCAAGGTTGCTGGCAGGGCGATGGATATGTCTAGGACGGCCACAGAAACCATGAAGGCGCTTGGTAAATCTGCCAATGAGATAGGTAAGGTAACGGAGATGATTAAACGGATAGCGGAGCAGACGAACCTTTTGGCGCTGAATGCGACCATAGAGGCGGCCTCTGCTGGCGATGCTGGCAAGGGCTTTGCTGTTGTGGCAAACGAGATAAAAGAGCTTGCGAACCAGAGCGCACGCGCTGCGGAAGACATTACGGCCAAGATAGAGGGCGTGCAAGGAAGCACCACCAACGCCGTGACCGTGATAACGGACATTTCCAACATCATCGACCAGATAAACAGCGCCGTTGGAGTAATCACCCATTCGGTGAACCAGCAGACGCAAGCCGCGAACGAGATATCAAAGAACGTGGTTGAGGTAACATCCGGGGCGAACAACATAGCGTCTTCCATAGCGGAAGTGGCGAAGGGGGCTGGCGACATGTCGCGCAATGCCGGCGAGGCCGCCAAGGGGGCCAACGAGGTATCCAACAACATCCAGGGAATAACTAGGGCTGTGGCGGACAACAACGCTGGCATCCAGCAAATAAACACATCGTCCGGCGAGCTTGCAAGAATTGCCGGTGTGCTGCAATCGATGGTGGCGAAATTCAAGGTGGAAACGAACGGGCGTGGTCGCAAGGAAGCGGCTTTTGAAGTGAGAAATAGTTAGGGTGACTGCACAAAGTCTCAGGTTTGGTTCCCTGTTCGTGGATCAAGCCTGAGCACATGGTGGGAGCAGGTAGCAAACGAAAAAGGCGCCAAGGGGGAAAAGCCACCTATTTTTGACTTCCGATAAGATATATTATGTAAAGTACAATGCTGGGAATTCCTGCGCCTCGCGATTGGTGATGTGCCATGGATTCTTGGGTCATATGTGAGGCAACACGCCCACAACAGGGTGAAAAAGGATATGCGGGCGGGCTTATGCGGTAAAATAAATGGGAACAGGGGCGGATATTTACGGTTAGAAATCCAGCCCTTTTTGGGCTTTTATCCCACTTGCCATCGGATGTTTTATAGGCTCCATGTTCGTCACCATATCCGCCAAGTCAATCAGCTCTCTTGGCGCTCCGCGACCCGTCAATATAAGGTGCATACTTTTGGGTTTGGCATGTATCAAGCTCTCTATCTGTTGCATATCCACCAAACCCTTGCCGAGCGCATACAGTATTTCATCCAACAGAACCAAGCCGTACTTGCCGGAAGCTATGTCTCGCCCGGCGACAACCAATCCTTCTTGCGCCGCAGCTTTATGTTCTTCCATAGAATGCTCTTTGAGCCACGTAAAGCCCTTGCCAAACTGCTCTATTTCCACCTGCGGCGCAAACTTCTCCAAGAATAAAATCTCGCCGGTGGCCCTGTTTGCCTTTATAAACTGTATTATCTTGCAATTAAACCCGTGCCCCAGTGCGCGAATAACCGCCCCCAGCGCGGCGGAAGTTTTTCCTTTTCCATCGCCTGTGAAAATAACCGTCAACCCTTGCACTACCTCATCCATTTCTTCTACCCCTTTCCCAAATCCGCACCGATACCGATTATCTTCATAACGTTTTCCATATCCATATTCGACTGGAAATGTCCTGCCAAAAACTCGTACTGCGCGTCTTTATACGCCACAGGATTTAACGAACAATCAATGACATACCCACCAACAACTCCAAGCCGCTTTAATAGGTCATTTCTGAACTTAGGCTCATCGAATATGCCATGAAGGTATGTCCCCCAAACTTTGCCGCCCGGAGACATCGCACCGTCCAAGTGTGATTTCCCGTCATTATCTATCTCTACCGGAGCGGCCAACCCCTTCCTGTCTGTTATTCCCATATGTATTTCGTATCCGCAAAGGGGGTATCCGCCTTCTCTCCATACTCCCGTCACCTTCGTCAGCCGTTTTTCCCGGCTCAGCACGGTTTCCACGCCTAACAATCCCAACCCGGCGATAGAGCTTCCCTTTTCCCCTTCCACTCCGTGCGGGTCGCTCACCGAGATTCCAAGCATTTGGTATCCACCGCAAATACCGACAACATTGCCACCGCCGCTGGCGTATTCGCAAATCACTTTATCCCAGCCGGTTTTTTTCAGCCAGCCCATATCAGATATCGTATTTTTGCTTCCCGGAAGGATAAGGAGCGAAATCCCACCCAGGCTTCGGGGTCGTGAGAGGTAGCTTAGGTTCACTCCATGTTCACGCATAAGTGGCGAAAAATCGGTGAAGTTGGAAATATGCGGAAGTCTTATCGTAGCGATGTTTACCATGCCTGTTTTGATAATTTCCTTTGGATCTTCAAGCTCTTCCAACATCACGCTGTCCTCGGAGTCCAACTCGATATTATTAAAGTACGGGATAACGCCAAGCACCGGCAGGCCGGAACGTTTTTGTAGGAACTCCACGCCATCGACAAAAAGCGATGCATCGCCACGGAAGCGGTTTATTACCAACCCCCGAACGAGCTTCCTTTCCTCTTCGCCAAGCAGGTCGAGCGTTCCCAAAATCTGGGCAAACACCCCGCCCCTGCTTATATCGGCCACAAGAATTACCGTAGCATCGCAGGCAAGCGCCGTGCGAAAATTCGCAATGTCGAAATCGCGCAGGTTTACCTCTGCGCAAGAGCCTGCCCCCTCTATGACTACCAGTTCATTTTCGCTCCGCAGGCGATTTAGGCTTTCCTGCACCTTCGCAAAAAGACGGCTTCTGTCGTTCCGAAATTCCGATGATGTTATTTCTCCCACAACCGCCCCGTGAAGCACCATCTGCGAACGGTTATCGCCGGATGGTTTTAATAATAAGGGGTTCATGTCAACATGGGGCGCTAGCCGTGCGCACTCGGCTTGCATTGCCTGTGCGCGGCCTATTTCGCCACCTTGCGCCGTGACAAAGGAGTTGTTGGACATATTCTGCGCCTTGTACGGAGCCACTTTTATCCCGCGATTACTGAATATCCTGCAAAGTGCCGCCGCCACCACGCTTTTGCCAACGTCCGAGCCGGTACCCAACACCGAAATACATCTGGCAGGCTTTTGTGTGCGCATTGTCTACCGCATACTCGCGGCTTCTGCAACCAGCGCATCGACCGCCCTGAAAGTGAGCGGAGAAACCCAGTCCGGCCTTTTTATGATTATGATGTTGCACCCGGCTATCCTGGCGGCCTCCACCTTTTCCGGCACACCGCCGGACGCGCCGCTATCCTTTGTAACTAGAGTGCCGATATTGAAGTTACTTATAACTTCAAGGTTTTCTTTAACAGTAAATGGTCCCCTTCCGGTTATTACTTGCCCATCTGTCAGCCCGGCACTTTTACAGGCTTCAACAGATTCGGCATGTGGCAAAACACGCGCCACAACAGGCAACCCGATTGCCCGCGATTGTTGCAAATAGGGAAGCAGGTTGCGGGAGCCAGTTGTAAGCAACACCGGCTTGCCGAGAGAAAAAGCTTTTTCTGCGGCATCGTTGTGGTCTTCGGCGTACATTACCAGTCCATCATTGTAATCCC
>JAHFEI010000174.1 GCA_023248615.1 Nitrospinales bacterium
CGGAAGCGGCAGGCTGTCCAGTTCTGGGGTGGCCGGAAAATCTCCTTTCAGCATGGCGTCGTATTGGGAAATGAGCCGTTGCCTGTTTTGCTTGCACTGCTCCAGCTTGCCATCCAATTGCCCGGTTTTCATTTTAACGAGCCGTTGTTTGGAGTTTAGGGTGGTGAGCGTGGATTTTGACTCGTCCCTGTTTCCCATGAGCATGTCGAGCCGTTCTTCAAGCGAGCGCGAGCGTTCCGCGAGGAACGGCACGATGGTGCGGTATTTGCGCACCAGGTCATTCAGGCGCTCATAGGCCTGCCGTTCTTCCCACATAAGGCGGGCGAACTGTTTCCTTATTTCATCGGGATTTACCTGCATCCCTTTCTTATCGTCATTTTTCTTAGTCGCCATGATGGGTATTTTACCATTTGGCCGGATAAA
Source organism: Nitrospinales bacterium (assembly GCA_023248615.1). Classification (GTDB taxonomy): domain Bacteria; phylum Nitrospinota_A; class UBA7883; order JACRGQ01; family JACRGQ01; genus JAHFEI01. The sequence continues at coordinate 424 of JAHFEI010000174.1, forward strand.
TGGCAGTTTAGTTTTATCTGGAATTGGGTTAAACTTTTGTGGACATTGATTTAGCCGCCCGGTAGCCGACGTTGGGCGGACTTTGCGTATTACTTGCGCGGCACGCGGTGCTTCACAACAGGTTGCAATGGAGGTTGTATGGGTGAGATTACGGCGATAATCGGGCGGGAGATACTTGATTCCAGGGGAAACCCCACAGTTGAAGTCGATGTATACACCGATGGTGGCATCGTTGGGCGGGCGGCGGTGCCAAGCGGCGCCTCTACGGGAACAAGGGAGGCATTGGAACTGCGCGATGGCGGCAAGCGCTATGGCGGCAAGGGAGTGCAAAAGGCGGTACGGAACATCAATTCCATCATCGCGCCAAAACTTGTCGGATACGACGTCGTGGAGCAGGCGCTTATAGACGGCATTATGCTGGAACTGGACGGGACGGATACGAAATCGAAATTAGGCGCAAACGCCATATTGGGCGTTTCGATTGCCTGTGCCAAGGCGGCGGCTACATCGTGCGGCCTGCCTCTGTACCGGTACATCGGCGGCGCGAACGCTCGTGTGATGCCTGTGCCGATGATGAACGTGCTTAACGGCGGCTCGCACGCCGACAACAACGTAGATTTCCAAGAATTCATGATAATGCCGGCTGGCGCTTCCTCTTTCAGCGATGCTCTGCAGATGGGGGTGGAGATTTTCCACACTCTCAAGGGAGTGCTGAAAAAACGCGGCCTATCAACGGCAGTGGGCGATGAGGGCGGGTTTGCGCCGAACCTCAAATCCAACTCCGAAGCGGTAGACCTGCTACTGGAGGCCGTAACCAAGGCCGGGTACAAGCCGGGCAAGGATGTGTTTATAGCGCTGGATCCGGCGGCAAGCGAGTTTTACGAAAAAGGTAAATACCATGTCGAAGGAAAGGACATATCCAGCGACGCGATGGTGAAGCTGTGGGCGAGCTGGGCGGCCCAGTACCCGATTATTTCCATCGAAGACGGCCTTGCGGAGCAGGATTGGCAAGGATGGAAAAACCTCACCGATACAATCGGCGGCAAGGTTCAGCTGGTGGGCGACGACATCTTTGTTACGAACACAAAGATATTGAAGGAAGGCATTGATAAGGGGGTAGCGAATTCCATCCTGATTAAGCTGAACCAGATAGGAACCCTTACGGAAACCATCGAAACTGTGCAGATGGCGCAACGGGCAGGGTACACCACCGTAATATCCCACCGCTCCGGCGAGACTGAGGATGCGACCATAGCCGACCTGGCGGTGGCGTTGAACGCAGGGCAAATAAAAACCGGCTCGCTTTGCCGTTCGGACCGCGTGGCCAAGTACAACCAGCTTCTCCGCATTGAGGAAGAGCTTGGGGAGACCGCCACATTCCCCGGCAAAAGCACATTCGGCAACAAAGGGAAGAAAGCATAAAGGCGCAGGTAACGCGGATGCGGGGCATCGACCTGAAGTCGTTAAAACTTTTCATCGGATGGGGAGGGGGGCGCGCAAAGCCCCTTTTCCTGCTCAGCATCTCCTTCGCCATGGTGATAGGCCTTGCCTCCTACTTCAAGGTGGATGGCATCCGTAGCGTGATGGATTCCGACAGGAAAATACAGTCCCGCATGGAGGAACTGAAAAAGACAGAGGCGGAGAATGCCGCCCTGCGCGAGCGGATACGGTCGGTGCAGGACGGCTCCTACCTGATGGAGAAATATGCGCGTGAAAAACTTTACCTAGCCAGAAAAAACGAGATGGTTTTCCGTTTTAATGAAGAGAAGAAAGGATCGGGGGAGGAATAGTTTCCCATCCCTGAAATATCCGCAGTACTTTCCAACCCGGGTGCGGCTTGCGGGGCTAAGCGGTGTCGGTTTCCCGCCGTTTCAGCAGTTCGATGGCGGAGGCGGCCGCTTTTTCCGCGCCTGTGAATGCGCCCGGCTCAAATTGTAGCCCTAATATTTCCGCCACGGTTTCAGCGAATACTTTTTGCGCATCTTCCCGAGAAAGTGACGGGATAACATCCATTAGCCCCACAGATGCATCGGCTTCGGCATTTGCGACCAGTGTTTGCAGTATCTGCGGCTGGCTCCTTAAGAGTATCGAGCCGTGCTGTAAAAAAACCGTTTTTGATTTGCGCCTTGCGCTACCGACAAACTTTTTTCCGCCGATGGTCGGCTCGTCTTCCGCCGCGCAGGAAAAACAGGCGCTGTTGGTATGGCGACTAGTGGTGCAGGAGCGCCCGCCGTCCGGTTGCGCTCCCAGCTTTTCCATGAACAGGGCAAATAGTTGCCGCCATGTTTTTGCGTCCGGCGCGGGTAATGCGTCCAGCCTGCAAACGAAGCAGTAGGTGATTTCATCCTTGTGGTACACAGCAGAACCGCCGCCCACCCTTTTCACGACGTCTATCCCGTTTTGGCGGCAGGCCTCCATATTCACCTCGTGCGGCTTTTGCCTCCTGCCGAGCGAGATGGCCGCAGGATACCAGCCATACAGCCGTAACGTGGCGGGCCAGGGGAGTTGCGGCGCGGAGATGAACAGCGCTTCGTCCAACGCCATATTCAAAAAGGCGTTTTGCGGCGGGTGGAGGATAAGCCGCGCTTTCGACATCCCTTATTGCGGGAAGAGCGTTTTCCCGAACGATTCGCCGTGGACTTTTATTATTTCGCCTGCGGTGGTCTTTACCGCTTCCTTCCCGTCCAGGCGGATAAGGAAATCAATGCCGGTAACCATTCCTATTTCCACACAGGGGACTTTGAAAGAGGCCAACAAATCCACGGCGGTTTTTTTATTTTCCGGCGAGACGGTTACCACGGCGCGGGATTGCGACTCGCTGAATAGCGCGATGTCCGCTCGTAGCCCACTTTGTATATTAACGGAACAGCCCAGTCCTTTGTCCAGCGAGCATTCCGCCAGCGATATGGCAAGGCCGCCTTCGGAGCAGTCGTGCGCGCTTTTCGCCAGCCCTGTGCGGGAAAGTTCTTGCAAGGCTTCTATAAGGTTTCTCTCTTTTTCCAGGTCGAGCGCCGGTGGTTTTCCGGCATCGTGGCCATGTATGGTGTACAGGTACTCGCTTCCGCCTATTTCGTCCAGCGTATCGCCGAGCATCAGTATTGCGTCCCCTTCCGCCTGGAAGAATGAGGGAACCGCTTTGGCGGCATCTTCCATCAGTCCCACCACGCCTATCATAGGTGTTGGGAAAATCGCGGCGTCGCCAGTCTGGTTGTACAGGCTTACGTTGCCGCCTACGATGGGCAGTTCCAACGCTTTGCAGGCGGCTGTTATGCCATCCACAGATTGTGAGAATTGCCACATGATTTCCGGGTTCAGCGGCGAGCCGAAATTAAGGCAGTCGGTTGCGCCTATCGGCTTGGCTCCTACGCAGGCTACGTTGCGCGCGCACTCGGCCATGGCTATCATCCCGCCCACGTACGGGTCGAGGTAGCAGTAGCGTTCGTTGCATCCTGTGGATACGGCAAGCGCGGTGTTGGTGCCCTGCACGCGAAGCACTGCGGCATCATGCCCGGGCCTGAATATGCTGTTCAGGCCTATCATGGTGTCGTATTGTTCGGTTATCCAGCTTTTGCCGTTGAGATTGAGGGAACCGGCAAGCGCCAGCAGAGTTTTTGTGAGGTCAGTGGGACACGGCACGGAAGAGGTGTCGAAAGATGATGTGACTGCCAGGTATTTTGGTTTTTCCATGGGGCGTTTGTATTTGGGGGCGGTATCCACGCAGGATGTTACCGGCATGTCCGCCACCAGTTCGCCGTCGAAATATAGTTTTACGTTTCCATGGTTTTCCACCACGCCGATGGTTGCCGCTTCCAAATCCCATTTGCGCAGGACATCCAGTATCTGTTGTTCATTTTCCGGCTTGGCCACCAAAAGCATCCTCTCTTGCGATTCGGAAAGCATGATTTCGTATGGCACCATCTTTTCCTCGCGCACCGGGACTTTATCCAGGTACATGGATATGCCGCTTTCTCCCCGCGAGGCCATTTCAAAGGAGGATGAGGTAAGCCCTGCGGCGCCCATATCCTGTATCCCTTCTACGAGTCCTTTTTGGAAAATTTCCAGGCATGCTTCCACCAGCAGCTTTTCGGTGAAGGGATCGCCTACCTGCACGGTGGGGCGTTTCGATTCCGATTCCTCGCCGAACGTGTCGGAAGCCATCACCGCGCCGTGTATGCCGTCGCGCCCGGTTTTGGAGCCTATGTAGATTATCTTGTTTCCCTGCCCACTGGCGTTGCCGAAAAAAAGCGCGTTGCGCGGGGCGATGCCCACCGTCATAACGTTTACCAGTATGTTTCCGTTGTAGCACTCGTGGAAGCGGGTGGAGCCGCCAGCGGTAGGCACGCCTATGCAGTTGCCGTACATTGATATTCCGTGAACTACGCCGTCTACCAGAAACCGCGTTTTTTCGTGCGATTGGTGGCCGAAGCGCAGGCAGTTGAAGTTGGCAATCGGGCGCGCGCCCATGGTAAACACGTCGCGCATTATGCCGCCGACTCCTGTGGCGGCTCCCTGCACCGGTTCTATGTAGGACGGGTGGTTGTGCGATTCCATCTTGAATACGGCGGTAAG
>JAHFEI010000175.1 GCA_023248615.1 Nitrospinales bacterium
CGTTGCGGCTCGGTTTTTATAAGGTATTCCGCTTGGAGCGCAAGCGACTCGTCGCCCGACAAAACATGCGCAGAGTCCGTTACCGCCTCGTAAAAAAGAAGGTAGAAGCGGTCGCCATCCGCATCAAACGATACCCCCATAAGCATAGCCTCTCCGCCCTTTGCCTCCGCCTTAAGCACACGGCCTTCTGAAAATATCCTGCACACCAATTGGTGGCTGGCAATGCCGCACCCGCTATCGAAATCGGCTCCTGTTATCTCTACCACCCCTTCTAGGTAGGCAACGCCGGAGTTCTTGTTCACTTCGCCGTTCTGCTCGCCCGCGACCTCTATTACCCTGCCGAACCCAAGCTGGGAGAAAACCATGGCCCCGATACCGGCAAGCGCGCCGTGGGCGGCATCTACCACCAGCGCAGTCTTGGAAAAAAGCGGATGCCCGTGCGCAAGCCAGGTGTTGCGCGAGTCCAGATGGAAATCTATGAAGCGCCTCCGCTCGTCCGCCGACGCATTAAAGGGAGAATATTTACGCTCTGCGGCGCGCAACACGCTGAAATCGGTTTGGAAAATCTGCTCGGTAAGGCGCAGGTCGTCTGCTGGCATGAACTTGGTGGAATCCGGCCCCATGAAAATCTTTATGCCGTTTTGGTCTTTCGGGTTGTGCGAAGCGGTAATCATGAATGCCGTGGCGGCTCCCATGCAAGCAAGCGATATAGCAACACCCGGCGTAGGCAATACCCCCAGGATAACCGGCATGCCTCCCGCCTTGGCGATACCTGCCACGGCGCGTGAGGTGTAGAAACCTTCCGTATCGCGGGAATCCCAGCCAATCAACACCTGGTCGCCCTCCTTCATACGCCCATGCGCGATTAGGCCGCGCACGTGGGCATAACAGTAAAGCTCGAAAAACTCCTCGGTCATAACGCCGTGCCGCACAAAAGCCTCCAGCGGCCCGCCATGTACATCTCTCGCCGGACATACCGGCCTTCTCACGCCGTCCGTCCCCTGAAGTCTTTCTATCTTCCCTGCGCTCACGCAACAGTCACGGATTTCGCCAGAGCCCTAGGCTTATCCACATTGCGATCCAGCGTGGTCGCGAGGAAGTAGGAGAAGAGCTGGCTGGCCACAAGAGCCATAAGCGGCATTACCAGCGGCGGTGCGGGCGGCAGTAGCAGTTGGTCGGCCAGCAGTTTCGACTTCGCGAAGGTTTTTGAAGAGTGGATTCCTATAACCTTTCCGCCACGCGCGTTGATTTCCTCCACGGCGCTCATGGTCATCTTGTAAAGCGCTTCCTCCTTCTCGCTGGGGATGAAGACAAGGGAGCGCAGGTTATCGTCTATCAGCGCTATCGTCCCATGCTTCAAAAACCCGGCTGGCATCCCTTCTGCGTGGAGGTAGGCCACTTCTTTAACCTTCAAGGCGGCCTCTAACGCTATGGGGTAGTACTTCCCGCGCCCCAGAAAAAGCCAGTTGTGGTGGTGCGCCTGCCGTTCGGCCAGGTTATGCACGAAGCCGGAGTGCTCATTAAGGAAATCTGATATCTGTTGCGGCAGGGCTTCCAGCTGTTTTATTTTTTGTTTTTTTTCTGACACCCGCAGTTTCCCGGTAATGACGCCAGCTTCCAGCGCCGTGCGGATGAGGATTATAACCTGCGCCAGTGCCGCCTTGGTGCTTATCACACATATTTCCGGGCCGGAGCCTTGCATCACCACATCGTCCACCAGCCGAGCCATGGTAGAGCCGATTACGTTGACTATGGCGGCAGTCCTTATTTTCCTGTTTTTCGCCTCCCTAAGGACGCGCAACGTGTCATACGTCTCGCCGGACTGCGATACGGCCAACACAAAGTCGCCTTTCGCCATCGCGGAATTTTCCAAAAATTCATCCGAGCTTACAGCCGGCACGTTTATCCCCGCTTCGGACGCGAAATAATACTGCCCCAGTTGCGCCGCGTAGAATGTTGTCCCCACGCCGGTAAGGTATGTGCGCTCCGCGCTTACCACGTTTTGGGCGAGCATCTGGATGGATGCGTCGCTGATGGACAACGCTTTTTTTACGGTTTCGGGCTGTTCGTAGATTTCCTTGAGCATATAGTGGGGGAACCCGCCTTTTTTGGACATCTCGGCGTCCCATTCGACATGCATCACTTTTTTCAGCACCGGCGCGCCATTAACTATTTTTTTTACGGCGTACCCTTCGTTGCTGACTATAGCGTATTCGCCGTCATCCATTACTACGGCTTCTTTTGTGAATTCTATGAATGCGTTAAAATCCGAACCGATATAGTTCTCGTTTTTACCCAGCCCAATGATAAGCGGGCTTTCGTGCTTGCCGCAGAATATCTTCCACGGTTTTTCATAGGCTACCATTGCCACGGCGTAGGAGCCTTCTATGTCTTTCAGGGCGGCTACAAACGCGCTTTCCAGCGGCATCCCGCCCTTTCGGTATTCCTCTATGAGGTGCGGAATAACCTCGGAGTCGGTCTCGGACAGGAAGGTGTGCCGCTTTTTCGTGAGCATCTCCCTAAGCTTGACGTAGTTGGAGATTATGCCGTTGTGCACCACCGCTATGCTACCATCGCAGTTGGCGTGCGGGTGGGCGTTAACCGGCGTGACCCCGCCGTGCGTAGCCCAGCGTGTGTGGGCTATCCCGGTATTTCCGTTCATCGAAAGGAATAGCTCCTTTTCCGCCACATCCGCCACGTGACCGATGTTCTTGCGGATAATCGGCCCATGCGAGTTGAGGATAGCCATGCCGCAGGAGTCGTACCCGCGGTATTCCAGGTTCTGGATGCTGTCCAGCAACTTCTTCGCTATGTTGGCGTTTGAAATTATTCCGCTGATGCCGCACATATAGTTACCTGCCACCCTTGGGAAATGTAAGGTTGTGCCGGATTACGCGGCCCGGCTCCACCACAGACCCGGGGGCTACCGTGTGGCCGCTACCCAGTATGGCTCCGTCCCCGATGAAGGCTCCGAGCTTTGCGATATTGGCATTCGAAAACCTATTGTTGATTTTTACTTTTATGTTCGAGCCATCAACGCTGTCGTTGATGGTCATGGTGCCGGAGCCTACGTCCACATTTTCGCCGATGACGCTGTCGCCGATGAAGGAAAGCCGCCCGATGTTGGAGCGGCCAAAAAGCACGCAATTTTTCATCTCCACTCCAAAGCCGACCACCGATTCCGCGCCAAGCGAGGAATATTTCCTTATAAGCACGTTGTTGCCTATGTAGCTACCACGCCCGATAAAGGCTGGCCCTTCTATAACCGCGCCGGAACGTATCTCCACATCCTCTTCTATATGCACTGGCCCCTTGATTTTCGCATCCTTTATTGAGACCGACTCGTGCACGCTGGAAGTGTGCCAGTTGTCCATTATCATCTTGTTCGCCGCGAGGATGTCCCAAGGATAGGCGATATCCATCCAACCCTTTTCCCAGATGGATGCTTTCAGGCCTTCCGCCTTTATTAACATGGCAAGCGCCTTCGCCATATCGGCACCGCATTTTTCAAGTATGCCGAAAAAGGTGTATGGAAGTATGTATATCCCGGAAAGGACATAATTGCCCATATCCTTGCGCCCCGGTTTTTCGACAATCTTCGTGATGTTCATCGCATTGTCCAGATAGACATTGCCAAACGACGCCGACTCCTTGGTAAGGCATATGCTGGCGGCAGGCATGCCGGTAAGGCCGAACAGCTGCATTACGCTTGAGATGATGTTCTCCTCCGCCACCACATCGGCATACACCAGCAGGAAATGTTCGCCCGCGACAAACCTGCTTTTGGCGGACAGTATGGCATTGCCGATGCCATCCAACTTTTTCTGCTCTATGTAGCTTATCCTCATCCCCATCTTCTGGCCGGAGCCGAAGTGGTCGGTTATTTTTTTCCCGTTTTGCCCCATCACAAGATATGCCTCGCTAAAACCGGACTCGCGGAGCATCTGGAAAGTGCGGTCCAAAATCGGCCTGCCGGCAACGTGTATCATCGGCTTGGGCCGGGTAACGGAGAACGGAGCCATATTCATCCCACCGCCAGCGGCCAGTATTAACGCTTTCATCTGTTCACCTACCTCCCTACACCGTCACGCTTTTTGCCACGTTACGCGGACGATCCACATCCTTCTTGTTGTACAAGGCCATATAATAGATGAAAAGCTGGGCCGGGACAATCGCCAGTAGCGGAGCCAGCGATTCCGGAGCCTGCGGGACGGGAATATACTTATCGCAATGGGCCTTCATTTCCGGGAACCCGGAGGAGCCGGTCGCTATCAGCGTGGCTCCACGCGATCGGAGTTCATCCATGTCGTTTAGCGTCTCCTTGGGCAGGGCCGCTTGGTTGGCCATATACATGACGGGGGTGCCCTTTTCAACGATGCTTATCGGGCCATGCTTAACTTCGCCTCCCACCAGCCCCTCCGCATGGATATTCGCCACGACTTTCATTATCATTGCGGCGTACAGCGAAGCCGGGTACATAAGGCCGCGCCCGACGAAAAAGAACGAGCGATGGTGGGCAAATGCCTCCGCCAACCTCCTAAGCTGCGTTTCGTACGTCACCATTTTCTCCATCTGCTCCGGCAAAACGGACATGGCATCCAAAAGCCTTTGTTGCTCTTCCAGCGGTATGGTTTTCCTTCCGATCCCAAGATGGAGGGAAAGTAGCGCCATTGCCGCCACTGTGGCGGAAAATGTTTTGGTGGACGCTATCGACATCTCCGGCCCCGCCTTTGTTATAAAGACATCATGCGCAATCCGCGCAAGCGAGCTGGACGGGTTGTTTGTTATTGCAAGCAGCCGTGCGCCTTTCTTTAGGGCCATCCGGGCAGCTTCAAGCGTATCTAGCGTTTCCCCGGATTGCGACACGGCGGCAAAAAGCGCGTTGTTTTCTATCACGCGGCTCACATACTGGAATTCGGAGGCGATGATGCGGGAGGCCGGTATATTAGCCGCCGACTCGCATATCCACTGCCCCAGCATGGCGGCG
>JAHFEI010000176.1 GCA_023248615.1 Nitrospinales bacterium
CCTCGCCTCAATAAATATCTGCTGTTGCGGCACATCAATTTCGACAAGCCGCTTTTCGACATCACTGAGCGATGACGGGGTGCCGTACGCGGTGACGATGGATGCCTTGCTAAAAATACTAAAAGACAACTTTGAATCGGTTTTACTCGCTGAAGCGCTATCGGTAGCGCCAGCGACGGCGCCACCGGCCCCGTCGATGCCATTAAAAACCTTTTCAAGGTAAGCTACGACATCGTTTGGCTCCGCATATTTCAGTTTGAATGTCTGGAACGTCCGCTTCTCCCCTTCCACCATCTGCTTGGACTTGGTAGATTCGGAAAGCCTGGAGCGCTCCATTTTGGCCATCTTCTCCTGTCCCTCCAGGCGCTTTGATTCAATCTCCTGCGCTTTTGCCATATTCTCTTCGGTGTTGATTATGATAAGGCCGTGCTCTTCGGTCACGACAAGGCTGTGTAGTTTTGTCACTATCTCCAATGCATCGCGCCAAGTGACATTTTCCAGCACCAGTCCCAGCACCTTTTTGTCTCCGACATCCGGATGGATGACATACCGAAAGTTTCGGCCACGGTCACTCAACATGTTTATCACGGCATCAAGGGCTATTTCCTTGAAGTGGAGCGAAAACAGGCTTTCACGGGCAACCTGAACCGATTCCCTCTTGTCCTGCTCTTTTAGCTGAACTACATAGGACTTGCTACCTGCCCTTCCTGTCCCTTCGGCGCCAAACTCCTCCTCCGCCTGCCCGAGAGCCTTGGTTTCAGGCTCGGGGGCTACAGTTTTTGATGCCACCACCTCTACTTTTTTGACTTCGGGTGCTGACTCGCAAGCGTGAAGGAGAAGGGTGAGCGCTAGAAATAGAAAGAGTCTGGCGCGGCTACTCTTCAGGAATTTCAACGTACATTCTCCATGTTTGATAAGCTGAGACAAGCTCAACATACTCCAAAGTTATTGAAGTTATTTTAGATCCTTCAATTAAATCACCCTCGTGGTGACGGATACCGTCTATTATTGCAACCTTTTTATCACCTTTTATATACACCATACCCAATCTTGAGATTGACCTAGGTGCCGCTCCCCCCTTATCACCCTCGCCGCCGCCGCTGGAGATTGCGCCACCTTTACCAAAATCAAATGGGTTACGCATCTTGGTAAGTTCAATTTCTGTGCCAAATGACACCCCAACGCCCAAGAAAATAGTAAAGGCAAGGAAAACCGCCATTCGTTTCATCGGTAGAACACCTCCAACTCGATGATAGTTTCGAGAACTATCTCACCCTTGGAAAAAATCGCCTTAAACGAGGGTTGAGACGATTTGGAACCTCCTTCCGTGGCTCCCTTCAAATATGCCTCGGCATTGGAATCCTTTTTTTCACTCCCGGCGCCAGCCACCTCCAGCATTTTCATATCTACCGATATGATGGATATGGCGTAAGGCATCTCCACTATCCTCAACAAATACTTTACCGTGGTTTGATAGCTGGAACGGTACCTTAGCTTTATCTGGTTTTGCGTATAGCTAACCTTAACAGTTTCGGTATTCCCCTTTGGGGCGTTCTTATCGCCGCCCGTTGCGGTAGGTAAGCTTTCCGTGATGCTTTGCACCACTTGGCGCTGGTAATCCTTGCTACGGGTGATGGTGTTGGTGGCTATCTCCAAATCCATTAGCTTCATCGGCATCTTCTTCGCCGTGGATTGCATCTCCAGCAGTAGCTTATCAAGATGGTGCCTGGCCTTCAGGCCCTCCATGAACCTCGTTTCTTCCACTTTTTTCTTTACCAGTGTTTCCTCAAGCGCCTTTTGCTCCTTCCGCAATTGTTCCAGCCTTTGGTGGTAAATAAGCAACGTCTTGTATTCCGCCGATACTTTCGCAAATTCGCGGCGGCTCATCATCACCTGCGTGAAGGTCTTTTCCAACATCATGTTGTATGTGATGTAAAAAAGGATAGACAAGGCTACGCCTATGACAAGGAAGCGCTCCCTCTTGTTAAGCTTTCCCCAAAGGCCCCTTAGCTGTTCCATTATTTTGCGCCTTTCTGGATATCGGCGGAAAGCGAAAACAGCAGAAGGCTCTCACCCTCGCTAGCCATACTGGATTGCTTCGTGTACAAAAGCGTGGGGTGGAGGAAGTACTTCGTCTCCTCGACTTTGCGCAGGAACTGCTGCAACGTGCCTATCTGGTCGTTTGGCTTGCCGCGTATCCTGCCATCCAATATTACTTGTTTTGAATAAAGTTCGCCGTCTGTGGCAATTTCCTGCGTCCTGTCGAACCGTATATTCACCTTGTTCAGGGCTATGTCGAACGGCATGAGCATTCCTGTTTCCGAAAATAAAAGCCCCCAGTCAATACTGCGCCCTTGCAGTTCCGGATACACCGTCATGCGGGTTTCAATCGCCGTTATTTCGTTTTTCAGGTTTACCGTCTGCACCTCAACAAGGCTTCCCAGTGTCTGCTCCACCTTCAGGCCGGAAATCTTCTGCTGGGTGCTACTTATATTGGCCTCCAGCTTTTTGCGGTAACTTACACCGGCGATACTGACCGCCGTGACTATGATGCTGTAGAGGATAACAGCCGCTATCGGCGCTATTTTTTTGACCAAGCCTTTTATAGAGTACCGCGACCTGACAGGTAGCAGGTTTATCCTAGAACCCTGATCCAGCGCTATGCCAACGGAAACGGCATAGCCGGGGCCGAATGTCCTGGCATTTTCCAGCGCTTCGTCCTCAATATGGATGAAATCCTCAAATGGGTTGTACGCGCTAAACCTGTAACCCAGGTTTTCCGTGATATATTCCGGCAGGTTGGCAAGGGATGCGGCCAACCCTATCAGGTAAGCCTCCGGTATGTCACGCACCTGGTATTCGTTCTTGAAGTAGTCAAGCGAACGGCCAAGCTCCGTGACCATCCTTTCCAGCGCCGGTCTCATCCGCTCTAGGAACATCTCGCCGGTTATGCCATGCACTCCCGCTTCAAAAAGATCCGCCCCGCGCGGCACGCCAAACAGGATTTTCATCTGTTCGGCCTCCTCCTCGTTGACCTCAACAATCTCCCCATCCACCTCGTATTCGCCCATAAGCTCTTTGGTAAACGCGTCGCCGCCCACATACACGTCGCGGGTAAACTTCAGGTCTCCGCCCTGAAACACGTAAATGCCAGTCGTGTTTTTACCTATGCTGATAACAGGGACGGCGGCCTCCTTGTCAATTATCAGCGAATTTTCGATAAGCGCGGAAAGCGCCGACGGCACGATGGATATGGCGATGTGCTTGAAATTAGTCCGCCGCACAAAAGCGTTATATTTACTGGCAACCTCGCCATCAAGGGCGGCCATCATGACCTTTATCTGTCCCTCGGAGACGGAGGGCCCCAGTATCATTGCGTCAAGAGCCGCCGTTTCCATGGGATAGGAAAGTCCCTCGCGTTCTGTCAGCCGCAACGTTTCCAGTAGCTCGTCGTGCTCCATGGCAGGGGCTTCGACCCTTTTGACGATGAGCGACTTGTCCGCACCCAGCACAGATACAGTCCTGCCCCACAGGTTGTTCTTCCTGATAATGGTATTTATCAGTTTTGCGTTATCAGGGTGGAAAGATTCGCCAGGAACGGATACCGGTACGTCAACAAAACTATTTAGGTAAAAACCACCAGGCTCATTTTTTTTGGGGTTCGGGTCTCTCTTGATAATGTCGACAATTCGGAGGTCATAACCGGTAATCACCATTCCGGTGTAACTATTACTTATGGGCAGATTTATGGATTGCCCCAGCTTTTCAATGATTTTCATATCTCTTACCCAACTACTTCTACCACATTTGGGGTAAAAAAGGTATTAGGGGTTGCATGCCCGGCATCCATGTGCGGGTGATGTGCAACCAAGGACTATTTAATTTTTTTCAAGCGGGCGTCTATGATCTTGCGTATCGACTTCAAGTTGGCTTCCGTTTCTACAGGCATGTTGGGATGGCGGCTTGCAAAGGGAAGTTTGCCTAAATGGTATTTGTACTTAAAGTTCGAGAATTTCAGGCCATGGGCCGTGGAAATCACGACCACATTGTGGTTCTTTTTTACCACACCCTTTTTGATCATCTTTATGAGGGCGGCCAAAGCAACGCCTGTATGCGGGCAAGTGTACATCCCTGTCCTGTCCGCCGCTACACTCGCCTCCACCAGTTCAGACTCCGTGGCTTCCTCAACGATGCCGTTAAACTGTTGCAGTATTTTTATCGCCTTATGCACGCTAACCGGGTTTCCTATCTGGATTGCGGATGCGATAGTCTTCTTCGCTTTTATAGGCTCATAGCGGTCGAAACCAGCCTTGTAGGCGCGGTACAGTTGGTTCGCATTTTGCGCCTGCGCCACCATGATAATCGGCCTTTTGTTTATAAGGCCCAGTTCTTCCATCATCATGAAACCTTTGCCAAGTGCGGACACATTCCCCAGGTTGCCGCCGGGGATTATTATCACGTCCGGGGGTTGCCAATCAAACTGCTGGACAATTTCTATGGCAACGGTCTTCTGCCCCTCAATCCTGAGTGAGTTCATGGAGTTCGCCAAGTAGACCTCGTTATCCCTGGTTATTTCCTGCACTATTTTCATGCAACCGTCGAAATCCGTCTTGAGCGAGATAACAAGCGCACCGTTTGCTATCGGCTGGATAAGCTGTTCCACCGATACCTTATTTTTCGGCAAAAAGACAATCGGCGTTATGCCCGCCGCCGCGCAATAAGCCGCGAGAGCCGCAGACGTATCGCCGGTGGAGGCGCACGCTACGGCGCGAATTTTTTTTCCCTCGGAAATCATCTGCTTCACTACGGATACCAGCACTGTCATGCCAAGGTCTTTAAAGGAGCCTGTATGGCTGTTGCCGCACAGTTTGATCCAGAGGTTGTTCAGCCCAAGGGTTTTGCCAAGCCTCTCGGCCCAAAACAGGTTCGATTCCCCTTCGTACATGGAAACCACGTTTTCATTATCTACCTCC
>JAHFEI010000177.1 GCA_023248615.1 Nitrospinales bacterium
GCTATCCGCAAAGGTAGACACGGTTTTAGCCAACGGGGCCGAGTGCGAACCGCTGTTGTATTCCGACCAGTTCGTAATGCTAGGGCGCACGGATGAAATTGTGGATGGCCTGCTGGCAGTGATGCGGGCCACCGGCGCGGAGAAAGGGATTATCTGCGTTAAGGAAAAAAACCACGACGCCATACAAGAATTTGAAAAACGCATCGCATCGCACAAAAACATATCCATATTCGGACTGGGGAATTTTTACCCGTCCGGCGACGAGCAGATACTGGTGAACGAGGTAACGGGGCGCATTGTGCCGGAAGCAGGACTACCGCTGAATGTCGGCGTGGTGGTGCAAAATGTCGCCACGCTTGCCAACATCGCCCGTGCGCTGAAAGGCGAGCCGGTAACCAGCCGTGTGGTGACAGTGGGCGGCGAGATAAAAATCCCGGGGGTGCATGTCGTCCCTATTGGCACATCGGTTGCCGAAGTCATTTCCCGTTGCGGAGGGCCGTTGCTGGAAAAGCATGCCGTGTTGCTGAACGGCCCGATGATGGGAAAACTTATCGAGCCACAAAACGAGGTAATAACAAAAACGACCGGCGGCGTTTTCATACTGCCGCCCGATAACCCGCTGGTGATGCGTATGTCGCGCCCACTTGAGGCTGATATCCGCCTTTCACGCGGGTCTTGCGAGCAATGCCGGTACTGCACCGATTTTTGCCCCAGGTTTTTGCAGGGGCATTCGCTTCAACCGCACCTGATAATGCGCGTGATGAACGAACAGCGCGACCCAGAGGCGGCAACCGTCACCAACTCGTTCCTCTGCTGCGAATGCGGAGTGTGCGACCTGTTTGCCTGCCCTGCCATGCTTTCACCGCGCAGGTTTTACAGGGAATTTAAAAAATCGCTCGGCGCACGCGGGATACGGTTCGTGCCGTCAAAAAAAGATTTTATTCCTGATGCACACCGGGAATACCGGCGGGTGCCGAAAGATAAGCTTACGCGGAGGTTGGCGCTTTCCCGATACGACATTAAGCCCGATTTCCACGGTGCGCCCTGGGATGTAGACAAGGTGGAGATACCCCTTTCCATGCACCTGGGCGCTCCGTCTGCCCCGGTGGTAAAAGTCGGCGACCGGGTAAAACCCGGCCAGCCTATCGCCGCTATCCCGGAAGGGAAACTTGGCGCCGCCATCCATGCGTCAATCGGCGGGACAATCACAAAGGCAAACGGAATGATAAGGATTGAACGATGATAGAAAAACCTGCGCTGGCTTTGCTGGAACTGCGCTCCATTGCGCGTGGCATTCGCGCTTGCGACGAAGTGCTGAAAAAAGCGGAGGTGCAACTTTTGGATGCGCGTACGCTCTGCCCCGGCAAATACATGATACTGTTTGCGGGGCCTGTGGCTCCGGTTGAGGAGTCATTCAAAAAAGGGCTGGAGATAGGCGCGGATATGATGGTGGACGAGCTGTTCCTGCCGAATGTTGATTTGCAAATTTTCCCCGCGATGGAGGCTTGCGCCACGCCGCCCAAAATAGACGCGCTGGCGGTGTTTGAAACTTTTACCGTTGCTTCCTGCATACTTGCGGGGGATGCCGCCGTGAAAGCCGCCGCCGTGTTTCTCATCGAGATGCGGCTGGCAAACGGCATTGGCGGGAAATCTTTCTTTACCATGACAGGCACGATAGGCGATATAGAAGCGGCGGTTGCCGCAGGGAAAGAAGCGATAGCGCATCTTGGGGCCATCGTGGCGGTGGAAGTAATGCCAAGGCCGCATAAGGACCTTATAAGGAAGGTGACGTGATATGAATCTTGCCAAAGTAATAGGTACAGTCGTAGCCTCGCAAAAAACAGAAACGCTAAAAGGAGTGAAGCTCCTTTTAATCCAGCCGGTGAACGACAGGCTGAAACCGAAGGGCGAGCCAATAGTGGCGGTAGACCCGAACATGCAGGCGGGGCCGGGCATGCTTGTATCCTACGTTGTGGGACGCGAGGCTATGCTGGCGCTACCGATACCAAACGCGCCGGTGGATGCGGGAATCGTCGGCATCGTGGACGAGCCGATTAACAGGGAGGTCGAATGAAGCTGTGCAAGGTAGTGGGCAACATCACAACAACGATGCAGGAGCCGATTTACAATGGCGCAAAAATAATGGTAGTACAACCGCTGGGGCCCGACCTGAAACCGCAGGGAGAGACTTTTTTGTCCTGCGATTTCGTGCAGTCGGGGCCGGGCGATATCGTGCTGGTGGAGACCGAGGGAAACGCCGCCCGCCAGCTTTTTAATAACAACAACGCGCCGGTACACTCGGTTATCGCCGGGATAGTGGATGAGGTGACCAGTGAAGTCTGAATACCAGCACCGCAAGGAAATGATAGAAATCGGCAAGCGCGTGCACCAGCACGGATGGATATCCGCCACCGACGGCAACTTCTCGGTAAAAATCGGCGACGACCGGATTTTGACGACGCCTACCGGAGTGCATAAAGGCTACCTTGAAATGGAAGACTTCATCATCGTCGATATGGAAGGAAAAAAAATCTCCGGCACAAGGAACCCCTCGACCGAGATTGACATGCACCTTACCTGCTACAAACAACGCCCGGATATCAGCGCGGTTATACACGCGCATCCCACGTTTTGCATCGCCTTTTCCGTAGCTGGCATACAGCTTGCCCAGTGCCTGTTGCCGGAAGTGGTGTTTACGCTCGGCTCCATTCCCACTGCGGACTACGCGCCGCCAAGCACCGACCAGGTGTCCCAATCTATTGAAGAACCGATTAAGGAATACGATGCGGTGATACTGGAACGGCACGGCTCGGTGACGGTTGGCAAGGATATATTTGGCGCGTATAACAGCCTAGAGCGGATGGAACATGTGGCGGAGATTACCTACCACGCCCGTGCGCTGGGCAATGCGCGGCCAATGACATCCGACCAGGTGAACGAACTTATAAAAATCCGCACCGGCCTCGGCCTGCCGGGGAAAAGGGTAACCTGCAACGATTGCAACGCGTGCAGTAAATTCTCCAATTGCGGAAGCGCACAAAAATCCGGCGCCATGTTCCAGCCGCAATCAGAACCGGAGAAACCAAAAGCTTCCGTTACGCCGGGCGTATCGCCGGAACTGCTGGAGCTGATTACGCGAGAGGTGGCAAAAGAGCTGGCATCGCTTTCGGCAACGCCCAGGTAAGCGGCCCATCAGCTACTTAATGACGCTGATACGTCCGTTATTCAGGTTTATTCCGTACTGGTAGACGAACGGATTTTCTTTACATTCCCGTATCTGGCTAAACACATAGAACTCTTTTCCTATCCCCAGCCGGGCGCTGAGGTTTATATAATCCATGTCCGACAATGGCGTCACCTTGATAGCTTTCTGGACAGCGGCCATTCGGATGGAAACATCCTTCTACGTTATCGGCCCTGGATACCCAGCCATTTTTTACCTCACCTGTGGTTCACCGCCGCCCGTACGTCTTCTTCACGTCGTCCGCCTGCGATATCTTTTCGTCAAGTTGTACCAACGCATCCAAAACCCCACGTGACGCATCCTTATCCACGCTCATCACCAGTTGGCACGATGGGCAGGCTATAGGCTCGCCGGATAACAGCATCTGGATAGATATTTTTATGCGGTGTGAACACTCCGGGCATGGCAGTCCGGGATTGGGGTCTATCTGCGTCACCGGCGGTTTTTGCTGGCCTGCGGTTGCGGGCGGTATAACCTCGGATGTGGTTGCGCCAACGCTACTGTGGCTACGCCATTACCATCCGGTTTCTTTTGGGGTACGCTTTTTGCCGAAGGTTTGGCGACCATCGGTTTTTCCCCGGGCTTGGCCACGGCAACAGCTTTTACCGTTTTTACTGCGGTTGTTTTTTTAGCGGCAGTTTTCGGCGCGGCCTTTGCCGTTTTTGTTTTAGGCGTGGTTGGCTTTTTAGTTACGCCTACACTAGGTTTCTTTTTCCCTACAACCATCGGCAATCCCTATTTTGTGCCGGGAGCCGGTGATTTTACGGCATCCACCTGTGTGCTTGTGGTGTTTTGGTCCATAAGCCGGAAGAGGTGTGCCATCCCCGCCGTCACATCCGCCTGCTCCACCTCCATCTTTATCCTCATTTGCAGGTCTATTTTTGTCTGCTGGTCGGCGGTGCTGGAAGACATACGCCCCATCGCCGCGCGGAATTCCAGCCTATCCTTTCCCAGCCAATCGGATGGGTTCGATTCCGACGTCCCGACCGACGTCTCCGGCGTGGTACTCACCGTATCGGTTATCTTCACGTAGAACTCTATCTCCGCATGCTTCACCTGTATGGCGGGAATCGGGATCAGCGAAAGTATCGGCACCTCCACCTTGAAGATTTGCGGCACTCCATCCTTATCCGGCTTTTGCACGTGAAAAGAAGCCATCCGCATATCGCCGAAATGGTACTTGTCGCCTGTGCCACTAGCGCCGTCGGCCTGCGAGCTGGCATCGATAAACCCTACGCGCTCGATAAATTCCGCCGTAGATTGCGCCGCCTGCGCCTGCCCCTGCACGATTGCTATTAGCGGCGCTCCGATTATTTGGTGGAGCGGTAACGATTTTGCCTCGCTTATCTGACGGGCCATATTATTCCCTTTCCAAACCGGTTATTCTGGCACAAGCCTTCGTATAGGTTCGCCTTCTTTTTGTTCCACCTGCGACCATTCGTAGTTCCGTATTCCCGCGTTTATTGTCATGCTGGAAACGCTGTTTGGCGAAATGGCATTCAGGCGGTCGGAGCTAACATCCACCTCCACCATATAGTCCTGCACCTGCTGGCGAGCATCATGGACATCTTTTTTCATCGCGGCCAATATTTCCTGCACCTTTTTCGATACGGCTTCTCTTATCGCATCAAAGTTGGCATCACCCTATGGAGGCATCCTAGGCGGCATGACCGGAGACGACATGCCAGGCATCGCCGTAACCACCATGCCTGGCGACATTCCCGGTTG
>JAHFEI010000178.1 GCA_023248615.1 Nitrospinales bacterium
CCGGCTGTTGGGAAATCCGGCCCTTTTACGATTTCGATGAGGTCGTCTATCGAGCAGTTCGGATTGTCTATCAGGAAGTTAACGGCCTGGCAGGTGTCGGCCAGGTTATGCGGCGGGATATTGGTGGCCATGCCCACCGCGATGCCGGAAGAACCGTTCACCAGCAGGTTCGGGAATTTGCATGGCATTACCACCGGCTCGTGCAGGGAGGCGTCGTAGTTCGGCGAAAAATCCACAGTATCCTTCTCAAGGTCGGATACCATTTCGTCCGACAGGCGGTGCATGCGGATTTCCGTATAGCGCATCGCCGCCGCCGAATCGCCGTCTATCGAGCCAAAGTTACCCTGGCCGTCTATCAGCGGGTGGCGCATGGAAAAATCCTGCGCCAGGCGGACTATCGTGTCGTACACGGCGGAATCGCCATGCGGATGGTATTTGCCGATTACGTCGCCAACGATGCGGGCCGATTTCTTATACGCCTTCGAGTAGGTGTTGCCTATCTCGTTCATGGCGAACAACACCCTCCTGTGGACAGGCTTAAGCCCATCGCGGACATCGGGCAGGGCGCGCCCCACGATTACGCTCATGGCATAATCCAGGTACGAAGAACGCATTTCGTCTTCGATATTTATCGGGACTTGCCTTAAATTATCCTGTTCCATAAGTGGGTTAGTTTACCAAACGAAAGGTAGGTTTGATAGCGTTAAATAAAGCGGGAAATGCCCTGCTCCACCGGGCTACGGCTTCTTCAGGGCGCGCTTTTTTTGCGGCGCGGAGTATCCTTGATGATGTATGTCTCATCCATCCCGTAAAAAAAATCCGCCGCTTCCTGCAATACTGCGGAGGTCGTTTCCGGGTAGCTCCACACCTCCGTCTTGCACCCGCGGGATTTCACATACCAAATCAGGGGAAGGTAGTCCTTGTCGCCACCCACCAGCACCACAACATCCAGCTTATCCGCCAGCGTGACAGCGTCTATCGTTATGAAGGCATCGGCATTTTTTACCGGCTGTTTTATCTCGCCGCCAAGGTCGAACCAGAATTTCTTGAAATCCTCGCTTATTTCCTTATGCTGCGGCTTGTAGTAGATGATGCGGATAACCTGTCGAAGGCCGCCTATGGACTCCACGAGCTTCTTGTAGTCCGTCCTACCGCCGTAGATGTTAAAGCCGGACATCTCCACGTTTTCTGCGTCAACGAATATACCTATCTTCTGGTGCTCAAGCACCTTCCTGTTGTACCTCGGCTGTTGTTTCTTAGTTTCTACGTTAACCATACTGGCGGCATCTTAACACGCCCCAATAACCTTGAAATGGGAAAAAAAAGTAAATTTTAGGGAATTTTCCCCACTAAAACCAAAATCTGGTTATCAACTAAGATCCGGTTGGCTTTATAAAGATACATCTAGTTTAATATCAACGTGTTAGCCCTGAACGAACCTAGGAATGCTCCCCTTGAACAAGACCCGCATACTAGACGACCTTCCTGTAGCCCCCTTTTTCGTTGTCTTTCACCATCTTAGTAAACCCTTTGTCCTTCAGGTTGCTGGTAGCAAGAATATTTTCGTGGCTACTGAATTTGGACAATATGCGCTCCACAGGGCGACCACAATCCGGACATTTCCTTATGGAGTCTTTTGGGCTAATTTCTATAATTTCAAATATTTCCCGACACTTTTCCGGTTTATCAACGTGCCTGTACTCATAAATAGGCATGCGCACCTCCTTGTGGGGATTCTACGCTATTAAAAAAAACTATCAAGTTTTTATCTTTTCATCCGATGAGATAGCCAGAAGATAGCGTGAATTACGTTTAATGGAGTAAACGACAATGCAAGTAAAACTACCTACGATGGGAACCGGGGTGCCGGATTCATTCTCCGGGAAGGCGACGGAAATGAGGAAGCCTGCTGGCAGGCTGAAAGCATCCGGTTCGAACATAGAGAAGAATGGTGCCGAGGTGAAGAGGACGGTGCAGAAGTCCAACGCCCAGGCCGAAAAGTTCGCCAAGAAAAACGTGCATATAAAGGCCTGATAAGTCCCCACTCGTCAGGCCTTGAAAAGGTTGGGCCGCTTCGGCGGCCCAACACTCAATTTCCCCGCTTCAATTTTATCAACCCCAGGTAATAAGCCCGGGAATGCACTGCGTAACCAGATGTTCGTGCCGGGGAAGGACGCGCACCGCATAACCATGGAGACCGGCGTTATCGCACGGGATATGGCCAACAAACTTGTATGCGTTGTCATGGACAGGGCCTTCGAACTCCAGCACTGTGGACTTGCCATCACCGATTTCGCCAGACATATCCATAGGGCCGTAGTAGCATTCCACCACGATATCCTTTGGCTCTATCTTGCCAAGGTGGATTATGGCGCCCACCTTTTTCCTGCCGCCGACCTTGAACGAGTCCGAATCGGAATCAGAGACTTCCAGCACCTTTATGTTCCGCCATTCCACCTCCAGTTTCTGCTTCCATGCGGCAAGCGAGCGTATGATGGACTGGTCGTCCTGAACATAGTTCTGCCAGCGCAGGCCCAAGGGCAGGTAGAATTTCTCGGTATATTCGCGCAACATCCTGTTGGTATTAAACTGCGCGTTCAACTGCGTAAGGCTGGCTTTCATTTTTTTAACCCAGCCACGCGGCAGGTTGTCGGATCCCCTATCGAAAAAGAGCGGAATGGCATCCCTCTCCAGTATATCGTAAATCGCCCTGCTCTCTACAGCGTCTTGCAGGTTCTGGTCTTCGTACACCTCGCCGTGGCCTATTGCCCAGCCAACGTCCGCGTTATAGCCTTCATCCCACCAGCCATCCAGCACGGAAAGGTTCAACGCGCCATTAGCCGATGCCTTCATGCCGCTGGTACCGCTGGCTTCCATAGGCCTGCGCGGGTTGTTCAGCCATATATCGCATCCCTGGACAAGATAACGGGCAACGTCTATGTCGTAACTTTCTATAAAGACGATTTTTCGCCTGAACTCCTCTTTCGCGGCAACGTGGACTATATGCTTTATGATGTTTTTGCCTTCCACGTCACGCGGATGCGCCTTGCCGGCAAATATGATTTGCACCGGGCGCTCCTTGTTGTTCAGTATCTTCGCCAGCCTCTCCTCATCCAGCAATATCAAGTCGCCGCGTTTGTAAGAGGCAAACCTGCGACCAAACCCGATGGTTAGCGCTTCCGGATCCAACGCCTCTTCCGCTTGCCGTATCTCGGATTCCGATGCGCCCCTTCTCTTCAGTTGCTCCACCATCCGTTTCCTTGTGAAGCCAACCATCCTGTCGCGCCTTCTCTCGTGGGTACGCCACAGTTCCGAATCCGGTATATTGCTTATCCGTTTCCATGTGGTGTCTTCGCCCGGCTTGTTCATCCACGCCTCGCCCAGGTAGCGGTCAAACAGGTTGAGCATCTCTTCAGATATCCATGACCGTATATGTATGCCATTGGTTATAGACCGTATCGGCACCATGTTTACCGGCACCTGCGGCCAAATGTTCTGCCACATCTTGCGCGAAACCTCGCCATGCAACATGGAAACGCCGTTACTGGCGGCGGAAAGCCGTAGCGCCAGCACCGGCATGCAGAAAAGCTCCCGGTCATTGGCGGGGTTTTCCCTTCCCAACGCCAACAGGTCTCCCATACCCATCCCGCGGGCATCCAGCACCGGAGCCATATACTTCTCCATCAGCCATTTCTCAAAGCGGTCGTTACCCGCAGGCACGGGCGTGTGGGTTGTAAACACCGTGGAGGCAATAATCGCCTCTTTTGCCTCCGAATAACTGAACTTGTACCGCTCTATAAGTTGCAACATCCGCTCCACGCTGGAGAACGCCGCATGCCCCTCATTCATGTGGTATACGGAAACATTTGCGCCAAGCGCATCCAGTGCGCGTACGCCGCCAACACCAAGCAGTATCTCCTGCTTTATCCTCATTTCCGTGTCGCCGCCGTACAACTGCGACGTCAGGGCCTGGTCTTCCGGGGTGTTTTCCGGGATATTGGTATCCAAGAGGTATAGCGGCACGCGCCCTACCTGCACCCTCCACATTTGCACCGTTACCTTCCTGCCGGGGAACGGGATGGATATCTTAAGGGGAGAACCATCGCTACCATTTACCAGTTGCAGGGGAAGGAGGTAAAAATTGTTCTCCGGCAACATCTCAAGTTGCCAGCCATCCCTGTTTAGGTACTGCGTGAAATATCCATGTGTATAAGCCAAGCCTATGGCGATAATAGGAACGCCAAGGTCGCTGGCGGATTTTAGGTGATCGCCCGCCAAAACCCCCAAGCCGCCGGAATAAATCTGCAAACACTCGTCCAGCCCAAATTCGAATGAAAAATAGGCAATATGGTTATCCTTGTTCCAGCTTTCGTAGCAAAACTCCTCAAACCACGTGTTGGCGCCCATATACTCCTTCAGCTCCAGCCGCACGCGATCCATGTGGGTCAAAAACCCGTCGTCCATCTCCAATTCCCGTATCCGCTCCTGCGAGATGGAACCCATCACCTTTGTGGGCGTGTGGTAATGCTTGTCCCATAAGTCGCGGTCTATCCTGCGCAGGAGGTTAATGGCGTCCGGATGCCATGTCCACCACATGTTGTAAGCAATTTCGTTGAGCGGTTTCAGCTTTTCCGGCAACGATGGCTGTACGATGAATTTACGGAAATTAGGCATTGTGCTTGTCCTCTCTAACCAACAACACCCGCCGAAGTTCCGGCGGATACCTGTACCTTGTTACTATGTGACGGCTTGGCCACAGGGGCGACCATTCCGGATAAATATCAAGCCATAGTCTATCCCAGCGGATGCCGAACCTGCAAGGCGAACTCCCACCAGGTGATGTATTAAATCTTGTGTCATGGAAGAAAAGGGGGTACCAACGATTAAACAACCACGAATAAAGGAGGTACCCCATGGCACAACGAGCCACGATAGTGAATGTAGGCGAAGCAAT
>JAHFEI010000179.1 GCA_023248615.1 Nitrospinales bacterium
CCCGCGCCGCGTTGGCTCGTGCGGTGGAAGAAGGACGCCAGAGAATAACCGGAAAGGCCGCCGCACTGGTGCGCGGCTGGATACCCCAATATTTCGATTTGCTGTTTTCGCGCAGGGAATTGGAACAGCTAAAAGAGGCGATGCGGTGCATACGGTCGAAAGAGCCGCCATCCGAAAAAGGGCTTCGCTTCCTGGAACTTTCGGAGGCGGGCGGCTGGACAAAAATCTGGCACGAATGCCGCTCGGTTGGAGAATTCAAAAAGGCTCTCGTGCGCATGCGCCACCCTATGGCGGAAGGAATAGACGAAACGCTGGAAGGGGTGGAGGCGGAAGTGGCGCTTGAGCGATATTATTTCGGCGAGTACCTGCAAAAAAGGGAACGGCTTTTAGCCGATGCGCAGGACTACTTTTCCGATTTGAACGATATTACGAACCTGCACTCATCCTCCCTCCTGCGCGGTGGGCGGCACGGACTGGCCGCAAAAAAATATTTTGCCCAGGGGCCAGGGCGGCTTTCCGAAAAAGCGTTCCTCATGCTTACCGTCGTGTCGGAAATTGAGTTGCTCGGCCATGCCGGGAAAATGTTGGGGCGGCAGTTGCGGTACATTCCGGGGCAAACCGGGTTTGCGCAATCAATACGGCAAGCTTACCTGCGGCGCTGGAGGATAGGCGCCATACTGGAACCGGTTGGGCCGCTTGGGATACTGGTGTTTCTCGAAGAACTGGATGCCATGTCAGTAAACCTTAAACTTGCGCTCCATCTGGGGCAGGCTCCCAGACTGGAGCCGGAGATGGCGGGCTATTTCCTGCAAAGGAGAGTAGCGTGAACCGGGAAATGTCGCTATTGGTAATTGCGCCATGGGGACAACAGATAGGTTTTTTGCTCGGCGGAGCCAGGGTGCGGATAGCCACAGATGCCGAATCGCTGAACGCAGAACTGAAACAGGTACTGGAAAAAAAAGAGGTGGGCATCGTTGCGCTTCCGGAAAGCATGCGAAGCTGGATATACGATAAACATCGGAGGGCTATTGCCAAGGCGGTGTTCCCCTTGCTGGCATTTTACCAATTTCCGGAAAAATGGGTGGCGCCGGAAAAAGCGGAGGAGCAGGTGGCGGAAATCGTCCAGCGGGCGATAGGCTACCACCTGAGAATCCAGCTATGACAAACACTCCCCGCATATCCGGCATATCGGGTCCCACCATCACTGCGGAGTTGATGCGCGGATGCTTCATGCACGAAGTGGTGCGCGTGGGATGGGAAAAACTTCTGGGGGAAATTATCCGCATTGATGGAGACCTCGCAGTCATACAAGTTTACGAGGAGACGCTCGGACTGAAGATAGGCGATCCCGTGGAACGGACTGGAGAGCTACTTTCGGTGGAACTGGGGCCGGGATTGCTTGGCGGAATTTTCGACGGTATCCAGCGCCCACTTCCGTCGCTCTACGAGCGGTGGGGAGACTACATCAGCAAAGGGGCTATCGTCCCACGGTTGGACAAAATACGAAAATGGCGTTTTACCCCGGTAGCAAAAGCGGGAGACCGCGTAGAAGGTGGCACGGTATTGGGAACCGTCGAAGAGACCCCGGCTATTACCCACCGGATAATGGTTCCCCCATGCGTTTCCGGCACGATTGCCGCCATCAACTCCGGAGAATTCACCATAGCCGAGCCGGTGGCAGAGTTGGACGACGGCACGCGGATAACGATGCGGCAACGCTGGAATATCCGTGAGCCGCGCCCCACAGCCGAACGGCTTGGCTTCAATGTGCCGATGCTGACCGGACAACGGATACTGGACACATTGTTCCCGGTGGCTGAAGGAGGAAGCGCGATTATTCCCGGTGGGTTCGGCACCGGGAAAACGGTGCTTGAACAGACAATCGCAAAGTTTGCCGCCGCCTCCGTAATCATATATATCGGTTGCGGTGAACGCGGCAACGAGATGTCCGACGTGTTGCACCAGTTCCCGCTCCTGTCCGATCCGTACACAGGCAGGCCGCTGATGGAGCGCACAATACTTATTGCCAACACCTCAAACATGCCCGTTGCCGCGCGTGAGGCATCCATCTACACCGGCATGGCTATGGCCGAGTATTACCGCGATATGGGGTTGCGGGTGGCGCTGATGGCGGACAGCACTTCCCGCTGGGCGGAAGCGCTACGGGAAATATCTTCACGTCTGGAAGAGATGCCCGGGGAGGAGGGGTACCCCACCTATCTTGCAAGCCGCCTGGCCGCGTTCTATGAGCGCGCTGGCCGCTTTCGATGCCTGGGACGAAAAGAAGAAGTCGGAGCTATCACCGTCATCGGGGCAATTTCCCCGCCGGGAGGCGATTTCTCCGAGCCGGTTACACAAGCATCTATGCGCACCGCATCGACTTTTTGGGCGCTGGATTACGACTTGGCGTACCAGCGGCATTTTCCGGCTATAAACTGGCGCACATCGTACAGCCTTGTGGCCCCCAACCTCTCCCGCTGGTTTGCGGAAAACGCCGCCACGGATTGGGGAGCCATGGTGGAAGAGGCCAACGCCATACTGCAACGGGAGGAGGAACTGGCGGATATCGCAAAGGTCGTGGGCATTGATGCGATGGGCGAGAAGGAGCGCGTGGAAATGGAGTTGGCGCGACTGATACGCGAAGGCTACCTGCGTCAAAGTAGCACGCACCCAACGGATGCTTTCTGTTCGCAGGTGCGGCAGACGAAACTGCTTGCCATGTTTTTGGACTATGCGCGGACGGTATCCTCGGCGGTACATAAAGGATGCCCGTTGGAAACCGTCTTGCGCGCTCCGATGGTGGAGGCGCTATTACGCGCCAGGGAAATGCCGGAAGATGGCCTTGACGCCGAACTGCAATCTCTTCGCGAGGAAGTGCGGGCATACTTTGGCAAGGGGTGGGCGTGATGAAAGACTTGCTGGTTCGGGCATATCGCACAATAGAATCGGTGCGTGGGCCACTGGTTCTTGTGCGCGGCATACGCGAGGCAAGCCTGGGAGAAATGGTAACACTGGAACTCGAAAACGGCCAAAAACGCGCCGGGCAGGTGATAGAACTGCACGGGACTTACGCCACAATCCAGGTATTCGGCTCCACAGAAAAGATTAGTCCGGCATCTACTGTGGTGCATTTCCGCGAGGAGGAGGCAAGCATCAACCTCTCGCCGCTTATACTGGGACGCGCCTTTTCCGGCGGAGGCGAACCGATGGACGGCGGCGGGCCGATAGCTCCGGTGGTAAAGCGCGGCATTTCCGGAGCCGCCATCAACCCGATACGGCGCGACGTACCGCGTGATTTTATCCAGACCGGCATATCTTCCATTGATGGCATGAACACGCTGGTGCGTGGGCAAAAACTGCCGATATTTTCCGGAGCGGGACTTCCCGCAAACGAGATAGCCAGCCATATCATCTCCCACGCAAAAGTCCTGCGCGAAGACGACGCATTCGCCATTGTGTTTGCCGGGATGGGCATAACCTCTGTCGAAGCGGAATTTTTTAACAAGACATTCGAGATGTCCGGCGCCATCGGGCACTCTGTGGTTTTTATGAACCTGGCGGATGACCCGGTGGTAGAGCGCCTGCTTACGCCACGCTTCGCGCTGACTGTGGCGGAATATCTGGCCTTCGACCTGGGCATGCATGTGCTGGCGGTGCTTTCGGACATGACGCACTACTGTAACGCGCTACGGGAGGTTTCTTCCTCCCGCGAGGAGATACCGGGCAGGCGCGGCTACCCCGGCTACATGTATACCGACTTTGCCAGCTTGTACGAGCGCGCCGGGCGGATAAAAGGGCTGAAAGGCTCCGTTACCCAGATGCCGATACTCACCATGCCGGATGACGACATAACCCACCCGATAGCCGACCTGACCGGATACATAACCGAGGGGCAGATAGTCCTGGACAGGGCCCTGCACCGTAAGGGCATATTCCCGCCCATAAATGTTTTGCCCAGTTTGTCACGGCTGATGGGGCTGGGGATAGGTGAAGGCAAAACGCGCGAAGACCACCGGCAATGGTCCGACCAGCTTTATATGTGCTACGCGCGCGGGATGGAGCAACGGCGCGTCGCCGCCATCATAGGCGAGGAATCGCTGGGCGATACCGAAAGAAGCTACCTTAGATTCTCGGACGAGTTTGAAAAAACTTTTATAAACCAGCGCAACGAAACCCGCCCAATGGAGGAAACGCTCCGTGCGGGGTGGGAACTTCTGTCCTCCATGCCAGAGCAGGAACTGATACGCATAAGCAGGGAGATGATAAGCAAATACCTACCGCGCGGAAAGGAAGGCAAATGAGCTCCCGCAAAGGTGGCAGGATGAGGCTGGTGGAATTGCGCAAGCAAAGCCTGCTCGTTTCACATGGCGTAAGGATACTTGCCAGCAAGCGGGACGCATTGATGAATGAGTTCCGCGGGCTTGTGCGGAAAGTGCGGGTCGCGCGCGTGCGCCTGGAGGAGCGGATGAAAACTGCAGGGAGGAGTTTGCTTTTTGCCAGGTCTTTCTCGTCCCATACAGGCATCGTCTCGGCGGCGCTTGCCGCACAACGTGATATACGCTTTGGAGTGTCGGTGAAAAACGTATGGGGCGTGCGCATACCATCGGTCGATTTCCCCGATGCACGACGTGGCAGGTTTGAACGGGGTTCCGCGCCGGGGTTCCGCCACCCGTCGGTGGACGAAACCTCCGACAGCTTTGAGGAGGCCATCAACGCCCTGGTGGAAAATGCTGTCGCGGAAAACCGCATTATGAATATCGGCGGCGCGGTAAAAACCACCACACGACGCGTTAATGCCCTGGAAATGCGGGTGGCGCCGGAAATAAAGAAAGAAATAACAGCCATACAGTCGCACCTGGAAGAGATGGCTTTGGAGGAGCGCTCCCGCCTCAAACGCTATAAGCTTACCAAAGCAAAAAGGGGCGCTACAATATGATCTAGATTTTTC
>JAHFEI010000180.1 GCA_023248615.1 Nitrospinales bacterium
ATGCCCATTAAAAAGGCAGGGGAGCCTCATCGGTTCCCCTGCCATCCTTGAAATTGAAGTAGCGCTTGTTACATAGAGTAACCGCTTTCGCCATGCTGGGTAAGGTCAAGGCCCATCTCTTCCTCATCCCTGGTTGGGCGCAGTCCCATGGTGGCATCCAGCGCTTTGAGCAGGATGAGCGTGACAACGAAAGAGTAAATCCATGCCACGCCGATGCTTTTCAATTGCGCTACAAGAAGCCCGGAACTACCGTAGAACAGTCCGTTCGCACCTGCGGCGTTTATTGCGGTGGAGGCGAATAGCCCTGTTGCCAGTGCGCCCCATGTGCCGCCTACGCCGTGTACGCCGAATGCGTCCAGCGAATCGTCGTACCCCAGTTTACCTTTCATGATAATCGCCATGTAGCAGACGATGCCAGCCACGGCTCCGATAACGAGGGAGGGCATAGGCCCCACGAAGCCGGATGCCGGGGTGATGGCGACAAGGCCGGCAACCGCGCCGGAAGCCGCGCCCAAAAGTGTGGGCTTGCCCCTGTGCATCCACTCCGCGAAGAGCCAACCAAGCGCGGCGGCGGCAGTGGCAAAGTGCGTGATTATGAAAGCGGAAGTGGCAAGCGCACCGGAAGCCCCCGCGCTACCGGCGTTAAACCCGAACCAGCCGAACCAGAGCAACGCCGCACCCATCAATGTCATGGTAAGGTTGTGTGGTGGCATTGGCTCATGCGGGAAGCCTTTGCGCTTGCCCACCACTATCGCGGCGGCGAGAGCCGCAACGCCGGAGCTTATGTGGACTACCAGCCCACCGGCAAAATCGAGCGCACCCATGTTGCGTATCCAGCCGCCCACACCCCATACCCAGTGTGCCAGCGGGTCGTAGACCAGCGTAGTCCAAAGGACAAGAAAAACCAAAAATGTGGTGAACTTAAACCGCTCGGCAAATGCTCCGGTGATGAGCGCCGGGGTGATAATGGCGAACATCAACTGGAAAACCATGAATGCCTGGTGCGGTATGGTGGCGGCGTAATCCACGTTTGGCTCTGCGCCCACCCCATTTGGCCCCGCCCATGCAAGGGAGCCTATAACGTGCCCCACATCGGGGCCGAAGGCGAGCGAGTAACCGATAAGAAGCCACTGTATGGATACCACCGCGATGGCGATGAAACTCTGCATAATGGTACTTAGCACATTTTTTTTGCGCACCATGCCGCCGTAGAAAAGCGCCAGCCCAGGCGTCATCAGCAACACCAGGGCCGAGGATGTGAGCATCCACGCAGTGTCGCCGGTATCTATTTTGGGTGCGGGCGCAAGTGCGGTTGCCGGGGCGGGAGAAATAGGTGCGTCCGCAACGGCTGTGGCGGCAGGCGTAACGGCCTTGGCTTCTTCCGCAAACACCGGAGTGGCGGCAAGCAGGATTACCAGCGCAAAAAGTGAAGTTAAAATCTTTTTCATTATTATTCCCCTTCCGTCAAACGGCGTCTTTGCCGCGTTCTTTTGTTCGTATGCGTATTGTTTCCTCTATGGAAGATACAAATATCTTTCCATCGCCTATTTGCCCGGTGTGGGCGGCGGCAATAATCGCCTCCACCGCTTTTTCAAGGTTCTCTTCCGCCACCACTATCTCCAGCTTCGTCTTGGGGATAAAGTCGATGGAGTATTCCGTGCCACGATATAGCTCCGTATGGCCTTTCTGCCTGCCGAAACCTTTCACCTCCGTTACGGTCATGCCGTGAACGCCGATTTCGATAAGCTTTTCCTTCACATCGGACAACTTGAACGGTTTTATTAGCGCCTCTATTTTTTTCATTGTCGCCCCTTTTCTAAAAGTTCACGTCGTAATTGAATTCGATGGTGTCGCCATTCATGTTTTTGCCGCCGATATCCTTATCGTTATAGATGTTGTAACCAATGATGAAGCTGGATTTTTCCGATACTGTGTAGGCAAACCCTAAGTTAAGGCATCCGTAGGAACTTTTGCTTCCCATGTAGTCCACCGCAACCCACCATTTATCATTCAATGTTTTTTCCCATGCCGCAAGGAGACCGGTGGCGTCCTTTTTCCCGGTGGAGTCGGTCAGCACTTTGTCGTTACCGGAGAAGTAGCCGACGCTGAAGCGCCCAGCCGCGCCAAATGTTTTCGCGACCAGCCCGTACATGATGTTGTTGTCCGTGCGGAAATCCGCCGTGTTTGTGGCGGATGTTGCGCTCTTCGTGCCGAAGTCGTAACCGCCTACCGCCACCGCCGGGCTCATCTCGCCGAAGGCCCCTTCCTTCACGCCGAGCTTAGCGTTGAGATAAAGCGGGTTCATGGAGTTGCCGGAAAAGTCCTTATAATCCACGCCCACTTCCATGCCGAACTTGTCGTCTGCGGGGATTGCGCCCACGGTAAGGCCGTAGACGACAATGTTGTGTCCGCCGTCCGTGTTAGTCCCGTTGCTAGTCCCTTTGGCGGGCGGGCTGTAAATGTCCGCCCCGAAATGTACCACGCCGAACGGTTGGACATCCACCGAAGGTATCATGAGGATGGTGGAAGGAGTGGCATGCGCCGCGCCCGCAAAACCTATGGACAAGGCCGCCGCAATAATTCCCAGTGATCTCCTCATAGAACAATTCCTCCTTTAAAGTTAAAGTTGAGCCGCTTTTATCAAACGCACGTACTCAGGTAAAGCAATAGGGATGCCATCACGCCATGGCGTTAAAATTCAAACGTGTTGCTGTTTTTTGTCGTTTGGCATTGCCCTTACACCAAGCTTAAATATTTTTGATGTGCCTAAAAAATGTGCATGTGTGCCGGACGTGTGATGTGGGAAAGGCGGTGCATCCAGTTTGGATTCGGCTATTTTTTTGTTCCGGTAGCGCTTTTTACAACGATAATAGGCGTGTATATTTACATGCCGCCCAAAAGCGGCGGAGGCAGGATGAAACGGCGGTTTAAATGGCCGCAAGGAAGCGTAGCGAAAGGGAACTTACATGACAACACAGCTTATAGCCGCAAGGAACGGGAAGATAACGCCACAGATGGAGCAGGTGGCTCTGGACGAACGGCTCTCCCCGGAAGAGGTGCGCCGTCTGGTCGAAGAGGGTACTGTCGTTATCACCATCAACAACCTGCGCAAATTTCGCCCTATCGGCATAGGCAAGAATATGCGGACGAAAACCAACGCGAACCTGGGAACATCTGCGGATGAGCAGGACATCGCAGACGAAATCCTGAAACTTAGGGCCGCCGTAGAAGCGGGAGCCGATACCGTTATGGACCTTTCCACCGGTGGCGACATACAGGCCATACGGCAGGAGATAATCCGTAACGCCACTGTGCCTGTCGGTACTGTCCCCATCTACCAAGTAGCGTGCGAAAATATCGCGCAGGGAAAACGGCTGGAAGACATAACTGCGGAAGATATTTTTAAGGTGATAGAACAGCACGGGCGCGACGGGGTGGATTTCATAACCGTACATTGCGGCGTTACCCGCGAGGTGATAGCCCGCGTGGAGAAAGAGGGGCGGATACTTGATGTGGTTAGCAGGGGCGGTGCGCTACTTTCCAAATGGATGAAATATAACAAGCGCGAGAACCCGTTGTACGAGCAGTACGACAGGCTTATAGAAATAGCGCGTGAATTTGATATGACCCTTTCGTTGGGTGATGGATTGCGGCCCGGGTGTTTGGCCGACGCAACCGACCGTGGGCAAGTGCAGGAAACCATAATCCTGGGCGAACTGGCGCAAAGGGCGCGAGCCGCAGGCGTACAGGTGATGATAGAAGGTCCCGGTCACATGCCGATTGACCAGATAGAGGCGAATATCATCCTTATGAAACGCCTTACGCACAATGTGCCGTTTTACGTTTTGGGGCCGCTTGTTACTGACGTGGCTCCCGGTTACGACCATATAACAGCCGCTATCGGCGGGGCGATTGCCGCCCGCGCTGGAGCAGATTACCTTTGCGTCGTCACACCGGCAGAGCACCTGCGCCTGCCAACCGTGGATGACATCCGCCAGGGGGTGATAGCCGCCCGCATTGCCGCACACGCCGCCGATATTGGCAAGGGGATAAAAGGGGCGATGGAATGGGACAACAACATGGCGCGCGCCCGCAAGAGGTTTGATTGGGATTACCAGATAAACAATTCCATCTACCCGCCGCATGCCGCCGAGGTGCGAGCAAGCTCCAAACCGGCGGACGATTCTGTTTGTACCATGTGCTCCTCGCTGTGCGCTTACAAACATGGCGGCGTGGGCGAGGACAACGGCAACGGAAGCCACTAGATATTCTCCCGCAATGAAACCTGAACGATGAGGATTTGGCCCGTATCCGGAAAACTTTTTCCCGGCGCTAAAGCTGTTATCGAAGGCGCCGATGCGCACCACATCACCGGCGTCCTTCGTCTGGGGGCGGGGGACGTTATCCTCGTTTGCGACGAATCGGCGAAATCGTTTATGGCCATCCTTGAAGAAACCTCAAAAACTTCCGTATCCCTTACCGTCTTGCGCGATGCGGAAGACCTGCAACTGAAAAAGCCGGATATATTCATTGCGGTCGCCATCAGCAAAGCGCCGGTGATGGAGATGGTGGTACAAAAAGCGGCGGAACTGGGCTGTGCCGGGTTTTATCCGCTGGTTACAAAGCGCGCCGTGGGGGAATCGGTATCCGAAGCAAAGCTGGAGCGCCTGCGCCGCATAGCGCATGAGGCATGCAAACAGTGCGGCAGAAGGGAGCAGATGCCTGTATCCGCTCCCGTTACTATGGAGGGGCTACCGCAAGCCGAGCTTAATATCCTGCTGTGGGAAAAAGAGATTGGCATGTCGCTGAAAACAGTCATGGAGCGTAGCGCGGATGTTTCCAGCGTACTGTTGGTGGTGGGACCCGCCGGTGGGTTTTCCGCCGAGGAAGCGCAAGGTTTTATGGACAGGGGATTTGCCACTGCGGGGCTTGGCCCGCTGA
>JAHFEI010000181.1 GCA_023248615.1 Nitrospinales bacterium
GACCTGCGGCTGATAGAGGAACAATTTATCAGGGGCGGGGGTAAGGGCGGGCAGAAGATAAACAAGACCGCGAACGCCGTGCTGCTGAAATATCCGCCGCTGGGGCTTATCGTACGGTGCCAGCGCGAGCGGAAGCGCTCGCTGAACAGATTTTTGGCTTTGAGGGAAATGGTGGACGAGATCGAGCTGAAGATCTCTCCCGGGACTTCGGAAAGGCTCAAAGAGATAGAGCGATCAAGGAAAAGGAAAGCCCGCAAACACCGCAGGGCCCAAAACAAAAACATCCCCCCCGCGCCGGCGCCCGGACAGCCGGGAATATAAACCAATTATCCGGATATTACAAACGAAGGTGCTTCCTGGCTTTGTCCAGCGTCCTGCCGATATCGTTTATCAGCTTATCCAATCCCCCTTCATTCCGGGGACTCCGCGGGGCGCCGGCGGATCGTCCGGCTGCGGGAGCGTCCTTCGGGGTCTGCGCTGACTGCCGGGCTGGCGGCTGCGCTTTAGGGGATGTTTTTTGTGAGATCAGAAAACAGCCGTCCCCGGCCGGAGCGTAAGAGACGTTCTTGATGACCTTGGAATAGCCCGCCAAAGAGTTGCTCATGACCTTTGCAAACCTTGCGCGGGTCGCCGCGTCCATGTTCAGGTTCTTGTTCAGGCACACCTTATAGGCGCTTCCTGAGGCCGTAACAACTACCCCCTCAGCGCCTCCGAAAAGAGTTTGATTCATCTCCATAGCCGTACTATGGGCCAGATCCTGGGCGTTATTGCCTTTGGCCTCCAGGCGCGGGACAAAAAACCCGCAGACAAAGATAAACAGCGCCGGCAATAAATCCAGCTTTGCTGATAATTTATTCATAATATCTCCTTTTAAGATTTATTGACCGCCCCCAACGCTGTAATTGTATCACACCTGCGCGGAAATTTTCAAATATCCCGGATCATTTATAAAACCTTTTCGCTTCCTGCTGGAAGGTAAGAATGTACGGCGAGAAACTTTCAAAAGCTTTCTTGCCCGCTACCGGCCTGTAATCCTTGTCATATATCTTCAGCCCGCCCCCGTACGCCTCCAGCGGCATCACGAGCGCGGAACCGTCCTTTATTATGGCGGAAGTATCCCAGGAGAAGACGGAGACGAACGGCCTGGAGCTCTTTTCGAACAGGTCCGCCCCGTTAGAATAATCCGCGGGGGGGTTCCTGGCGCCGGCCAGTTTAAGCAGGGTCGGAGCTATATCCATGTGGCTTGTGACGCCGGTTATCACACCGGGCGCACGGCCGGGCAGGTAAAACACCAGCGGCACCTTTACCTCCTCAGCCGAATAGGCCTGGTTGTGCCCGTGATAGCCCTTCTCAAAGAACGGCTCCCCGTGGTCGCCCGTCACGATCACGGCCGTGTCCTTCAGGTCCCCGTGTTTGGCCATAAAGCGCAGGATATCGCCCGTAAGCGAGTCCTCATAGCGTATGGAATTCTTATATTTATTGAAAAGAGGCAGGATGTTCTCTTTGGTCAGCGCCAGGTAATTGGCGAAACCGGCGGAGGGCTTGAATTTTTCAAATCCCGGCGGGTATTCATAACTGCCGTGGGAGGCGTCATAGAAAATAAAGCCGAAATACGGCTTTTTGCCTGTCCTGGCCTTAAGAAAATCCAGGAATTTATCCGTTATCTCCCTGTCTTTGCCGTCTTTGCCGTCGCTTTTGGGCTCGTCATAAATGTTTTCGCGCGGCACATTGACGAAACAGGTCTTGTTAAACTCCGGGAAGCTTAATTTGGCGCTGGCCAGCACCCGGATATCATAACCCAGCGAAGCGAACGCGTCCATCATCACCGGGGACCGCCTCTCGCCAAGCATGGAAAACCAGTAATTGCCGTAAATGCCGTAGATAATGGAGAAAATGCCGAACCGCGTGCAGTTGCCGCCGCTGTAATGCTCTTTGAACACGGCCGCTTTTTTGGAGAACGCCCAGAGCTCCGGGGTTATCTCCTTATCCAGCATGTCATAGCGGAACGAATCCGTGACTATAATGAGCACGTTCAGCGGGCGGGCCGGCGGCTTTATGTCCAGTTCGAGCTTAGGATAGTCCAGTTTGGAGTATTTTTTGCTTATCCGCACGCCGACCTCGGAATCCAGTTTGACGCCCAGGTATTTACTGGCGAAAGTCCTTATTTTCAGCGGCTGGTAGAGCGGGAACAGCTTCGAGTTGCCGGTTATATAGACCTTGTCGTAAAGGATGCCCCAGGCGAACAGGGTTTTATCCAGCGCGACCAGGAAGATCAGCGAGCACAGTATAAGCGCGGTGTTTTTCTTTAAAGCCGCCGCCAGCCGTCCGCCGGGGCGCACGGCTAGGCCGTAAAACCATATCTCAAGGGCAAGCAGGCCGAACGCCAGCGCGAAGAAAAATATCTTCATCCCTGTCCCCTGGTCCAGGGACTGGAGCCCCCCCGGTGTAAGTATCAGGTTGACCACCATCGAGTTTATATGGAACCTGAATATCTTGTAAACGGCCACGTCCACCACCAGGATCAGCTGCAGGAAAGCGAACACAGGGGCGAACAGCGCCCGCCCGGCCCCGGCAAAGAACAGCAGCAGCGCAGGAACGGACAGGACCGCGTATATCATCGCCGTATTGGACAGGTAAGCTATGACTGAAAAAGCTATCTCGGCCGGATACCGACCCACGAACAGGAAATAGCCCAGGCCTATCGCCAGCGACAGAATGAAATTGCAGCCCAGGAAGACTTTTATGGATTGAGTTCCTGATTTATTCATAAACCTATTGACAAAGGTCAAACAACTACCTAAAATATACGAGTGGTTAAGCGTTGCCTCTTGGGGTATAGCCCCTTGTACGGCATAGCTATAGGTTAGTATTGTACTAAATTAAGGAAAAAGGATTGGGTTTTGCGGAAGCGCAATTATACCATGAAGATATTTAAGTCAGCCGTCTTTATCGTAATCGCCTTATCGACTGTCTCCTTATGTACGCCCGCCCGCGCCGGGGAAGTCTTAAAAGCCGCGGACCTGCCCGCGATAACAGCGGCGGACATCTCCGTCATTGCCGCGGAAGAAGATTTCAAGCTGCCGGACCCCCTCCTGGATGAATTAAAGCCCATGAACGACCAGCCCCCGGTCATAATAACCGTTATCGGCATCCGTTTCGACGAGGTGGGCTGGGGCCCGCTCGAGCCCGGGCAGTTCATCAGGCTTTTCCATCTCTTTTTCCCGAACAAGCGCCTGGATGAGACGGGCCTGAAAAAAGCTTTCACGGATTACAATAAGCAGTTCGATTTTTTATACGAAGGCGGGGATTTCCATCCGGAGCAAGCGGCCACGAGAATGCCCAACAACAGCATTGAGACCGCGCTGGAAAAACTGCCGGAATACGCCTCCGGCAAAATGACTATCGTGCCGTTCAAGTGGTCCAGAGACCCGGAAGAGACGGACAAAGTCGTCCCGGTCTTCGTCGAAAAGCTGGCCGCGGTTTACGACCAGTACAAAGGCACGGGACGGCCTATCTACATCCTGGCCCACAGCTGGGGCACGGTGCTGATGCATGAGACCATGCACAGGCTCGAAAAGATCCGGCCCGATGTCAGGATAGACAAATTCATTACCATCGGCTCGCCGCTGGTGCCCGGCAACGCGGTGATAAAACTTTTTATGGCGATAGAGGTCACCGGCGAACATCTCCAGAAGGCCGTCACGAAGCCGGCCATCCTTTCCCACTGGAAGAACGTCTGGTCCAGCCGCGACCCCTTCTCCAATGCCATAAACGCCGCCGACGAAAACCTCCAGGTGGACGCTTCCGTAGAGAAAGTGGAGCCGGCGCTCAAAAAACTGATCCTTTTTAATTCTTCCCTCAGGATGCTGGCGAAAAACGATTTTTTAAAGATAATCAACATAGACTCCTGGCATTCCTCTTACCTGTTCGATTTCCACGCCTCGTTGGAATCCATTGATAAGGACATCAAGGTGATCGTATTCCGGCCCATGGTCGCGCCGGAGGTCCTCTCCTCCCCCAGGGCGGCAGCCGGCCGTTAACGGCCTCCGCCCCCATAAATACCTATTGACAAATGTCAAACTACCACCTAGAATATACTGGTAGCAGTACGCTTTGCCCCCGCAGCGGGTAAAGTATCTGTTTTTGCGGAGGTCCTTTTAAAGCATGAAAAAAAATAGATCCGCTTTTTTCCTGACCGGCATATTGTGCGCGGCGTGTTTTGTCGCGCCCTCCCGCGCTGGCGAAGTCGCAAAAGCCCCGGAGCTGACCCCCATAAAAACCTCGGACATCTCCGCCATGGCCGCGGAACGCGGCATTAAGACGCCCGACCCCGTAGTTGATGAATTGGGGCCCATGGGCGGCAAGCCGCCGGTGATCATAACCGTGATAGGCATACGCTTCGACGAGGTGGGCTGGGGCCCCCTGGAGCCGAAACAGTTCATCAGGCTTTTCCATCTTTTGTTCCCCAGAAAATCCCTGGATGAAACGGGCCTGGCGAAAGCTTTCGAAGAGTACAATAAGCAGTTCGATTTTTTAGGCACGGACGCCGATTTCCACTCGCAGGAAACCGTGTTGAGGATGCCGGATGACTGCCTCGAGGCCAAGCTGGCCGAGATGCCGGAATACGCCGCCAACAAGGCGACCATAGTGCCTTTCCCCTGGTCCAGGGACCCGGAAGACACGAAGAAAGTCATACCGGTCTTTGTAGACAAGCTGGCCGCGGTATACGACCAGTATAAAGGCACGGGACGCCCCATCTACATCCTGGCCCACAGCTGGGGCACGGTGTTGATGCATACTACCATGCACAAGCTCGCGAAAACGCGCCCCGATG
>JAHFEI010000182.1 GCA_023248615.1 Nitrospinales bacterium
GCCCGGCGCATTTCCTCCGGCACCATATCAGGAAGCGTAGCCGTTACATCCTCCACAGATGAAGTGGGCAAGCTGGGCGAAGCGCTGAAACTTATGTCCGGGAACCTGCGGGACCTGATAGGAAAAGCGAAAGAAGGGTCTGTCTCCGTGCGTGAAGGCACCTTCAAGCTGGGCGAGCAGGGACAGAAAATGAAAAACAATACCGATACCGTGAACGCCTCCATAAACACCACGTCCAGCGCCATCGTGGGCATGGGGAAATCGGCAGGCAGGATACAGGAAAGGGCGAACCAGCTGGCCCTTTCGGCGGAATCGGTTTCGTCCTCCATCGAGCAAATGGGCGTTTCCATACACCAGTCGGAACAGGTGGCCGAAAAATTGTTCAAATCCGTAGAGAGCGCATCGTCCTCCATTGAGGAGACGGCAGTTTCCATCCAGCAGGTAGCCAAAAATACCGATGACATAGCGAAGTTGGCGGACGTGGAGTTCGACAAGATGACCGGCCTTTACAACGGCGTCGCCAACTTCAACCAGAGGTCGGATGCCATCGCCGTTGCCGCTGACCAAGTGTCATCATCGCTTGAAGAGCTGGCCGCCAGCATCCGCGAGGTGGCGACAAATTCCGACCATGCCGGAAAACTTTCCAAGCAGACGGCAGATGATGCGCACCGGGGCAAAGATGCGCTGAACGAGGCTATACGGGCGATGGAATCCATCCGCCGCCTTGTGGATGAAGCCGCAAAAGTTATAGAAAGCCTCAGCGGGCGTGCAGACTCCATCGGCAACATAATTACAGTGATAGACGAAATAGCCGAACAGACCAACCTTCTTGCGCTGAACGCCGCAATAGAGGCGGCGCGCGCAGGCGAGCATGGGAAAGGCTTCGCCGTAGTGGCGGAGGAAGTGCGCAAGCTGGCGGAACGCTCCAGCCACGCCACCAAGGAAATAGCACAGCTCATCAAGGGCGTACAGGAGGAAAGCGTAGTTGCCGTTACCGCCATGAAGCGCGGGACTGCGGAGGTGGAAAAAGGAGCGTTGCTTGCCCAAAACTCCGGCAATGCCCTGAACACAATAGTGAACGGGGTTGAAAAAACCGTCGCCTTGGTATCGAATATAGCGTCTTCCACGCAAGAACAACAGGCCGCCTCCACCCAGGTGATAAACGCGATGGGCGAAATGGTGGCTCACGCGGAGAAAATAAAAACTGAAACGGTAAGGCTGGAAAAAGAATCCGCCGAGGTTATGGAACACGTAAAACGCGTTAAGGCGTCGTCATCCGAAATAGCGCGTTCCACAAAGGAGCAAAGCTCCGCAACGGATATGATTGCCCATTCCGTGTCGGACATCAGCGACGTGGCACAGCAGGTACTTGCTGGTACGAAAGAACAGCGCGCCGCCTCCGAGCAAATAATAAAAGCGGTCAACAACATCTCCGCACAGCTATTTGAGATAAAAACGGAAACAGACGCTCAGGCAGACACCGTGCAAAAAATCATTTCGGCAATGGAAAGGGTCGCGGCCCTGAGTAACGAGAACCAGCGCGGAATACAGGTAGGCACGGACGAGATAAAGGTTATGGCCGAACAGGCCAACGTGCTAGCGGAGCTGATAGCCAAATTCCGGGTGGAAACCGAAACATCCAGGAGCATCACTCCCAGCAAGGAGAGCGCGGCTTAAAAGATGTCTCCGAAATTCAAAGCGGCGCTAATACAGATGACGATGGGCGCAGACCCGGCGGCGAACCTGAAAAAGGCCGTACAAAAAGTGGAAGAAGCCTCCGCCATGGGGGCGAACGTAATCTGCCTTCCGGAGCTTTTCCGCTCGCAATACTTCTGCCAGAAAGAAGACACCGCCATATTCGACCTAGCGGAAACAATCCCCGGCCCCAGCACGGAGACGCTATGCCGGGTCGCCAAGAAAACAAACACCGTCATCATAGCCTCGCTGTTCGAAAAACGCGCTCCGGGGCTTTACCACAACACCACGGCAGTTATCGGGCAAGACGGCGGCATAGCCGGTATCTACCGAAAAATGCACATCCCAGACGACCCGTCATACTACGAAAAGTACTACTTCGCGCCCGGCGACCTGGGCTTCAAGACATTCAAGACCTCCTTCGGAACCATAGGGGTGCTCATCTGCTGGGATCAATGGTACCCGGAAGCGGCTCGCCTGACAGCGCTGAAAGGGGCTGACATCCTGTTCTACCCCACCGCAATAGGCTGGCACCCGGCGGAAAAAGCGCAATACGGCGCCGACCAACGCGATGCGTGGCGTACAGTACAACGCGGGCATGCCATCGCCAACGGGCTGTTCGTTGCCGCCGTAAACAGGGTGGGACACGAAAAGCCGGATGCGAGCTCGGCAGGGCTGGAGTTCTGGGGAACAAGTTTCATAGCCGACCCGTTCGGCGTGGTGCTTGCCGAAGGCTCCACCGACAAAGAAGAAATTCTTGTGCAGGAGATAGATGTGGCGCGCATAGAGGAAGTGCGTCGCAACTGGCCCTTCCTGCGCGACAGGCGCATTGATGCGTTCGGCGGAATCACAAGCCGCTTCATAGAAGAATAGCGCTGGCGCACAATGCCAAATAAAAAACCAGCCCCCCAGCCCCGCCTTCATGGCGGACGGGATAAAAATAGCCGCTCCTCTCCCAGACTGATGGGATTTACCATGCCCGCCGAATGGGAAAAACATGAGGCAACCTGGCTCTGCTGGCCACACAACAAAAACGACTGGCCCGGAAAAATAATACCGATACGCTGGGTGTATGGGGAAATCGTGCGCGCAATCGCGGAAGGGGAAAAAGTGCGCATGATAGTACCCTCCGCCAAACACGAATTGCAGGCAAAGCGTGTGCTGTCGCAAGCCTGCGCCCCTATGGAAAATGTGGAGTTCTTCCGCTGGCCCACAGACAGGGGCTGGACACGCGACTTCGGCCCGATATTCGTAAAACGGAAAAAAGAAGTCGCTATAGTGGATTTTCGTTTTAATGCGTGGGCGAAATATCCAGACCACAAAAAGGACGACCGCATAGCAAAATGCGTTGCCGCTAAATTCCGGAAAGTGCGTTTTGATGCCTCCCATTTCGTGCTGGAGGGGGGAGCAATAGATGTAAATGGCCGTGGCACCCTGATAACGACCGAGGAATGCCTGCTGGACCAGGAATTGCAAACGCGCAACCCAGGCTGGAGCAAAGAGCGTACAGAGAAGGGACTGAGAGACCACCTCGGCGTGAAAAACATCCTGTGGCTGGGAAAAGGGATAGCGGGTGATGACACACACGGGCATGTGGACGACCTGTGCCGCTTCGTCAACCCCACCACAGTAGTGCTGTGCCAGGAAAAAAATCCGCAAGACACCAACTACAAGCCGTTAAATGAAAACCGCGAACGGTTGATGGGAATGCGGCTGGAGGATGGCTCCAAAATACAGGTAGTACACCTTCCAATGCCTAAGCCGGTAGTGTTCGACGGACAGCGGCTCCCCGCCTCATACGCCAATTTTTACATTTCAAACGCCGCAGTCATCGTTCCAACATTTAACGACCCTACCGACAGGACAGCGCTGGGGATTCTTGCGGGACTGTTTCCTACCCGCACTGTAGTAGGGATACATGCCGTAGACCTGGTGTGGGGACTCGGCACACTGCACTGCCTCACCCAGCAACAACCATCCGGGTAGCCTCAAGCTGTCCGCAATAAGCTGGCCTAGCTCTCCTCCACTAGGTGGTCGATGTCTATGCCATACGTTTTTATCTTGTCTTGCAGGTTCTTTCTGGCGAGTTGTATCATATCGGCGGTTTTGGAAATATTGCCATGGTTTAGGGTAAGCGCCTTTTCCAAGTACCGTTTTTCAAAGGAATGCTTGGCATCCTTCAGCGGCGGCAAGGCTTCCCCATCGTACTGGATATTGCGTGCCGTCCCTGTTCTCATATTTTCCGGCAGGTCCTGGATATCTATCGCACCGCGTTTGGCAAGCACTATGGCCCTCTCTATCACGTTTTGCAGTTCGCGGATATTACCCGGCCAGTCATAATCCACCAGTATCTTCATGGCCCTATCGGAGATAGAGCTTATGTTTTTATTGACCTCCACCTTGTACTTTTCCACAAAGTAGTGCGCCAGCACGGGGATATCCTCTTTGCGTTCACGCAGGGCTGGCATGCCTACGGAGATTACGTTCAGCCGATAGAAAAGGTCCTCGCGGAAACGCCCCGCCTTGACCTCCTCCACAAGATCACGGTTTGTTGCAGAAATTATCCGCACGTTGGTCTTGACCGGCCTGGTTCCCCCTACCCGCTCAAACTCCCGCTCTTGAAGTACCCGAAGCAGTTTCACCTGTATGGAGGGGGTCACATCGCCTATCTCGTCCAGGAATATCGTGCCACCATCCGCAACTTCAAAACGCCCTTTCTTCTGGACTATCGCCCCGGTAAAAGAACCCTTCTCGTGGCCGAAAAGCTCGCTCTCCAGCAGGCTTTCCGCCAGTGCAGCGCAATTCACCTTCACAAACGGCCCATTCCTGCGCTCGCTTGAGTTATGTATGGCATTTGCCACAAGCTCCTTGCCGGTGCCGCTTTCCCCCATAATCAGGACTGTTGCATTAGTGGAGGCAACGCTCTCGACAAGTTCCAATATCGCCTTTATCTTAGGGGTCTGCCCTATCATCACGTTGGAATGCCGCACACGGGCCAACTCATTCCTAAGGTTGCTGTTTACCCTTTTTATCAGGATGAAATCCATAAGCTTTTGGACTTCCACCACCAATTCATCCGGCTCAAAAGGTTTGAGTATGTAGCTGTATGCCCCCTTCTG
>JAHFEI010000183.1 GCA_023248615.1 Nitrospinales bacterium
CGCTAACCATATCGTGCGTTATCGTCACGGATGTCACGTTCAGCGCACGGGTGGTCTTGATGATGAGGTCGTTGATTACGTCAGCC
This sequence comes from Nitrospinales bacterium, assembly GCA_023248615.1. GTDB lineage: Bacteria > Nitrospinota_A > UBA7883 > JACRGQ01 > JACRGQ01 > JAHFEI01. The sequence continues at coordinate 87 of JAHFEI010000183.1, forward strand.
ATCACCGGGTCCAGGCCCGTGGTCGGCTCGTCAAAGAGGATGATTTCCGGATTCATGGCGATGGCGCGAGCCAGCCCCACCCGCTTCTTCATGCCGCCGGAAAGCTCGGACGGCATAAGGCTCTCCACATCTTTCATGCCTACCATATCAAGGCATTCCTTAACCCGCTTGTCTATCGCGCCCTGCGTCATACTGGTATGCTCCGTCAGTGCAAAGCCAACATTCTGCCCAACGGTTAAAGAATCGAAAAGCGCCGCACCCTGAAAAAGCATGCCGAACTTCTTGCGCAGTTCATTCAGTTCATCCTCTTTCAGGTCGCCCACCGTCTGCCCGTCAACGACTACTTGCCCGGCATCCGGGGTAAGCAGGCCGATGATGCACTTAATAAGCACACTTTTACCTGTGCCAGAGCCGCCGATTATCACCATGCTCTTGCTACGCGGGATATGCAGGTCTACCCCCGCAAGAACCTTCTTCGTACCGAAACTTTTGTAAAGGTCTTTGCAGTAAATCATCTAGAACTTCGGGGCTCCGCCGTTTGAAAACAGTAGCGCGGTAAGTATGTAGTTGGCGATGAATATCAGCATGAAGCCAAGCACTACGGATCTCGTGGTAGCGCTACCAACCCCCTCTGCGCCCCCTTCCGTGTAAAAGCCTTCGTAACACCCCACTATGGAGATTATAAACCCGAAGACCATAGCCTTGAAAATACCTGAGAAAACATCGTTTAACTCCATGAATTCAAAGGTTTTTTCCATGTACAAAACCGGGTTGGCTCCAAGCATGAAAACGCCTATGGCGAACCCACCCATTATCCCAACGAAATCCGCTACAACAGTTAACAATGGCAGCATTATCGTTCCTGCGATTACGCGCGGCACGACGAGATATTTGATGGGGTTTGTGGCTAGGGTATAAAGGGCGTCTATCTGCTCTGTTACGCGCATCGTTCCCAGTTGGGCGGTCATGGAGGAACCTGCCCGTCCGGTGACTACCAAGGCCGTCAAAACCGGCCCCAGTTCACGCGTCATGGAAAGTCCCACCACCGTTCCTACCATGCTCTCCGCACCGAAGCGTTTAAACCCGGTGTAGCTTTGCAGTGCAAGAACCATCCCGGTAAACATCGCGGTGAAGAACACTACCGGGAAAGAGTTTACGCCAACTTCCACCATCTGTTCCACGGCGGCATGGAGGCGAAGCGGCTTTCTGAAGAGCCACCTGAAAGTATCGGAAACAAACACCCCCATAAGGCCGATATTCTTGACCAATGAGATGGCAGAGCCGCCAAGCGACTCGACAATTCCGACGAAGAATTTCCCAATCATCTTCCGCCGACGGCCCTAGATGCCTGTTTTTTCATGGTTGAACTGGTAAAAATCACAGGTAGAATATACTCCGTCAAAGAGGTGCGCCGCAAGGAATTAAAGATGCCTGAATTTTTGGAGATTGACTTTTTTTGCCACCCAAGTTAACCTTTGTCCCTATCCGCCGATAGGTAGGAAGAACTCCCTAGGGAGTGGGTATAAATCAATGTAATGGTCTTTTTCTCAAGAGGTAACAATAGAGATGGAAAAGGCAAAAAAGAAACTGGCGGCATGCAACCATTGTGGCGGGGCTCTCGCCATAGATGGCGACTTCCAAAAATGTCTTATGTGTGGGCGCGAGGCAGGGCACCAGTGCGACCTGTGCATGCACCAGCCTGTGGAAAAAGAGACCAAGAGAAAGTCAACGGCCAAAAAATAGCTGGCCAACGGCAAGCCGTGGCATTTTGACGCGGTAAAAGAAAAGGTGTACCCTATCAAGTGAAACGAGACTTTACCCGATACGTTATCTTAAGAGGTAAAGAAGAATGAAGATTGATGGATTAACGCCAGCAGGAAAAAGCGGGGAAACCCCGAAAAAAACAGAAACGGTCACCGGCCCTTCGTTCGGCTCCTTTTTGCAAAATGCGATAGAGTCCGGCAAGGCGGAAAAAGCCCAAGCTCCGCAAATGCCCGTTCCCGTTATGCCCTTATCCCAAATGATGAACGTAAAAGCGGGCAACCCCTTCGTAAAAGAGGCGGTAAGCCAGCTTGAAAGCGTTTTGGGCGACCTCGAAATGTACCAAAATTCGCTCGACAATCCCGACCTGCCGCCGGGAAGGCTTGGCCCGCTGGCGGATAGCCTAATGGCAAAAAAAGATTTGTTGGTCGGCATGATGCCGCATCTGGACGATCCGAAGCTCAAAGAGCTTATTACGCAAACAGCCTCGCTTATCCTAAGCGAGAACACGCGCTCACACACCGCAAACGCGTAAGGCGAACAGCCCCCTACCCCCCTATTAGTCCCACTACGGCTCCGTCACTGCCCCGGCGAATCGTTACGATGCGTTATCCCCAGGCACCCGACGCACCGTTCCACGCTACGGCCTATTTTCGACAGCAGGTAGTACGAGATTATCAACACGATAATTATGCCGGTGCTGACCAGCAGTTCCGTTATTGCCCGGTTAAACTCCTCGGTGGATATCACCGCATGGACGGACATTTGGGCGCTTATCATCAAAATACGCCGGACGGAGGAAATTACGCCTATCAGCAGGAACGGCGTAAGGGATATGCGGCGTTCGGTAAGGTAAATAAGCACCGTGCTGAATAGCTCAAGAATGATAACCACCAGCAAAAGGTCATTCACCACATACAGGATGTTCATGGTGGTAAGCCCCTGCATAAGATGGCTGATACTGATATAGATGAGTATGGCGGCGTTGATGAACAGCGTGACGGCAATTAAATAATACGCGGCATCTTCTACCTGGTACAGCCTCTTGAGGATTCCGGTCTTAACCGGCGACTCCTCTTTCACGATAAACTTGGCCTTTCGCGCGGTACAGCGTGGGCAACGCCAATCATCCGGGAGCGAATGGAATGGCGTACCTGCCGGAATCCCATTGTCGGGATCGCCGACCTCCGGGTCGTACGTATAACCGCAGACAGTACACAGCCATTTTTCCACAATTACCTCAAGTCGGCAACAAATGCACAACTAACATGCCAATGGCGCGAAGCGCCGCCGGGCAATGCCAGCGACCTAAAAATATTTCTTTAAAAGCCCTTTTAGTATTTCCGCGTGGCGCGACTCATCTTCAGCCGCTATGCGGAAAAACCCGGCAAGTTCGTCGTAGCCTTCCGCCTTCGCCAGTGATGCGGCCTGGTTCTTCCCCTTGTGGGCGTTCAACTCGCCGCTCAACATCTGCTCCACATCTTTTTTAAGTTCATCTGAGAGCTGGTTGCTGGAATCCATTTTGGATTTCAAAGCCGCCACTTTGCTTCCCCGCTGGATGAAATTTGCGCCGTGGTAGGCCTCTTCCGACGCTATCCTGTAAAGGGCTTCCGCCACTTCCGGCAGTCCGAGTGTTTGGGCCTTTAGCGCCATGGCCATGTAATGCGTAACTTCCCACGTCTCCCCTTTTATGTTGGCCTCCAGGTAGGCGGATAGGGTCATACCCTGTTCACCGGCTGGAGCTAGGGCAAACTTGTCTTTGGTGGCGTAGCAAACCGGGCAGGACTCTGGTGCCGTGTCTCCAGTGTGGATATATCCGCAAACAGCACATTTCCATTTTTTCATCGAAAGAGCCTCCTAAAAAAAATACTTTTTGCGTTACGCTCCGGCCTCAGGCCGCCTAAGCAACTCGTAGCAACTAGTTTATGACAACGCGCTTTAAGACGTCGTACTCTTCCAGCACCCTCCCCACGCCGCGCACGATGGACGTGAGCGGGTCGCGCGAACGGTGCACCTGCAATCCAAGGTCGGTTTGTATCCTTTTGCCCAAGCCGCGGATAAGCGCGCCGCCCCCGGCCAACACCACGCCCCTGCTGGTTACATCCGCCGCCATCTCCGCCGAGATGCCATACATGGCGCGGTGTACCGATTCCACGATGGCTTTTATCGGGTCTGCCATAGCCTCGCGTATCATTGTATCGTTCACCTTTATCCGCTTCGGCAAGCCGGTAACGATGTCGCGCCCGGCCACTTCCATTTCCAGCGGCGACTCCTGCGGGAAGGCGGAGCCGACGTGTATTTTCACCTTCTCCGCTTCAAACACGCCCACATCCATGCCGAGCGTCCTACGCAGGTATTTGACTATTGAGTCGTCCAGTTCGTCGCCAGCCACGCGAATGGATTCGCTGTACGCGGTGGCGAACATGGAGATGATAGCTACTTCCGTGGTGCCACCGCCGATATCGACAATCAGGTTGGCCCGCGATTCGTGTATCGGCATGTTGGTGCCTATTGCGGCGGCCATCGGCTCCTCTACCAGCATCACCTGCCCCATGCCGGTTTCCATGGCGGATTCTATAACCGCCTTTTTTTCCACCTGTGTTATCCCGGAAGGTACGCCGATGATTATTTTCGGTTTCAGGATAAAGGATGATATTTTCGTCCTTTCTATCAGCGTGGCTATCATTATTTTTGTTGCCTCGAAGTCGGCTATCACGCCATCCTTCATGGGCCTTATGGTCAGTATGTCCTGCGGAGTCTTGCCGAACATCATCTTGGCCTGCGTGCCTACAGAGACGACCTTGTTGGTCCTTTTGTCCACCGCCACCACGGAAGGCTCGTTCACGACTACCCCCCTGCCGCGTGCGTAGATTAGGGTGTTCGCCGTCCCCAGATCCATAGCCAGGTCGGTGGTAAACAGGGAACGTATATCAGTAATCCTTTTCCCGAAACTTTT
>JAHFEI010000184.1 GCA_023248615.1 Nitrospinales bacterium
TGGGTCAAATTTCATAAGTAAGTAGGCTTCCAAACCACAGGCTAAATATGCCATTTTTTCAAATCCTAATGTGTAAATCGTAGATAGGCCCCTATCGCGCCATATTTGTGTTGGCTCATATTCCATAGGTGCCCCTTTTTTCTTAACGCGTATATAAAAATGCATTCTACTGCCTAAGCCATGTCCGCGGTATTTTCCAGTGCCCCTAGATGCTCCTACTCCGATGTAGATAACATTGGAATTGTGATCAGTCAATAAATATACTCCACGGAGTTCATTCCCTGGCACAACGCCTTTCAAATCCCATGACCTCCATTCCGGGACTTGATCGGTACCCTTAGGCCAGTGTTTCTCAAAGAAAGCTTTGCTGGCATTTTGAATGCTTTCAAATGATACATTAATCACTTTTTTCTCCTTTATGAGGATGTCGGTCATGGTTTTACATTCTGAAAAAGTAAGCAATCGTTATTCTTTATCTGGCATTGCCCGCGTTTCCATTTAATCGATGAGTAAAGCCAAGTCCATTTATAACTATTGTTCGTCTGCTTTAGTTGCCATTCTAAGAATTCTTAACTCCGGAACAACCTTTATGCCAGCCAATGACTGGTATTTATAACTTCCTTTGACGGATACAATAGCTTCTATTAAAGAAATTGCCCGTCCACTTTTGCCGAATGAAATATAATAAACCATACTAGACAATTTGCTTGCCAGCAGGGAGTTTTCAAGAATAATACCAAGTAAACCGAGATCAGCCTTGTACAAGGCCTGATTATCCGCTAGCAATTGAAATACTTTTCCGGGGAATATGTAACAATGAGTGCCATCATCATCATTGGGATTTGACGGTGGTATGCCTGCAAATCCATTAATGCAATATTTCTTGGTAAATTGTTTCACCTCGCTAGGATTTGAAAAAGAAAACTTATTTAACTCCCTAACCATGGAAGGATTAACTCCCGCCCTTTTCCAACTATTGGCTTCATCTGGCTTAAATCCAGCAGCTTTCCAACTGTTGGCCTCCTCTTTTTTGAAGCCAGCATCTTCCCATTGTTTGTTTTCATAATCTCTTTTTAGGTTTTCGCTCAATACCGCTGCTACAAATCCAGCAGGATCATTTTTCCGGTTACCAAGCAATTGAGGGTTGTTGCTTTTTTCTTCATCATATATTCTGTTGACATACTCTTGTGCTTGTGAAGGAGTAACCTTATTTTTATGCCATTCAACAGATTCCTGAACACTGATTCCTTTTTCACGCCATTGTGGAAGTTCTTCAAATTGGCAACCAACAGCTTTGCATATTCTTAGGGACTCAAGCACCTCCTTCGGAGGTTTATCAAACATGCGATTCTCGGAAAAGTAATTTGACCAATGAGTTTGGCGTAGACTGTCCCAATCGTGAGGGTCTAAGCCGCAGTTTTTTAGTTTTAACGCGTTAAGCGGAACTAACCCGGTACGAACCCATTCACACGCCTCTTTTGAACTAAAACCATTTGCTTTCCACGGATAAGCATTATGCCCTTCTCTGTATTCAGAGGTAAAGTCATTGGGTATGACAATAAAACCGCATTCCTTTAGTTCTTGTTCCTCTCCGTTCGTAAAACCTGCCCTTTGCCAATTGTTTGCACAAGCGCCCATAAAAACCATTACGGAAAGATTGAGTAAAATTAGAATGACCTTTTTAGGCCTAAAGGTTTTCTTCTTCATATGCGCGCTCCCCTGCAAAATAGTATAAACTGACACTTAACGCACGACCCCAGTTGGGCACCTGCGTTCTGAAAAAAGAATATGCTACGCGGTAAAAACAGTCAAATCTTGTTTCGCGTAACAACCGGAGCCCTGGTTAAAAAGCTCCTTATGCATTTCTCTCATCGATACCAGCTAACTTTAATAACAGTTTTCCAGTGCCCAAAGGCGTTGGGTTTTGGGAGGCAGTCCTGCGGCCCATTGGCCCGTAAGGGCCAAGAGCTTTCTTGTTTCCTCCGGAAACAACCACAGAATTAATTCTGTGGTACCCGGCAAAATGCTGGCACAGGAAATTGATAGGGGAAGCTTTGAAAATATGTCTGGATCCCGCACCCTTGAAGGGTGTCTCCGTGGCGGTTTGTATGCGGCTGGCTCCGCAGGCTCCGCCGCCGCCTACTCATTCCGCCACTCCATGGTCAAGCCCGGGATGACAACCTTTAGCGGTAACGCTTACCGTCCGCGTGTTTCAATGAACGTGTTCCAGCTGTTCAGCGGTTCCGTGGCGACCTGTTCCGGCTGTTCCAGTATCACCTCGCCGAGCGTATCGGATAAAAACGCTTCCATGCGGTCGTCCCGCGCACGGCTGGCGGAGGTTGGCCTGCCGTCGTCCATGAAAAATGTGGCGGCCACCGCGATCACGAAGGTGGCGGCAATGGCCCAAGGCATATACTTGAAAAATGCGGCTGGCGACTCGGCGGTTTTTCCCTGCGCGGCGGCAAGTATCCGTTCGTATTCGCCGGGGGGCGGGGGAGGGGGCGCGGGGCGGTTCCGGCGCAGCAGTTGTTCCAAGTCGGTTTCGTCGTGTTCCCGGCTCATACGGTAACTCCGTTCTCCTGAAAAAATTTTCCCATTTCGGCGCGGGCGTAGTGCAGGCGGGATTTCACCGTTCCCTCCGCAAGGTTAAGGGTCTGGGCGGCTTCTTTTATCGTAAGTTCCTCAAAGACGCACAGGGTTATCACCGCCCGCTGCTCCGGCGAAAGACGCCGCAATCCTTTTGTCACCATGTCGCGGTGGAGCGCATTGGCCTCGCCCCCTTCGCCGCCGGGCAGGTCCGGCAGCGGGTTCACGGCTTTGATCGCCGCGTTCTTGCGGCACCAGTCCAGCGCGGTGTTGGTGGCTATCCGGTAGATCCATGTTTTGATGTCGGCATTCTCTTTAAAGCCGGGAAGCCCTTTCCATATCTTTATGAAGGTTTCCTGCACCAGGTCGTCCAGATGCTCCGCGCCGCAGATGTTGTAGAGCACCGCCCGCGCCAGCGGCGCGTGTTTTTCATAGACGGCCTGGAACCGGTCCTGGCCGCCGCCGTTATCCTTCAAGGTCATGGGCATATTGTAATATAGTTAATTTTTTTCGGGGTCTTTGGCGTCCCCGGGTCCGCCATCCCGCATGCCGCCCGGCTCCATTCCTTCAAGATGCATCTTGCCCATCCGCTTGCGTTGTCCTTTGGTGAGTACCGCCCGTATCTTGAGGAACGATTCAAACCGCGCGTCTCCGATGGTCAAGCGCAGCGCGCGGATCTTGCCGTGTTGCTCGCGCAATTCGGCGTCGGTGGTGTCGCCTTGCATCATACCGCGCATTTTTTCATGCTCTCCGCGCAACTGTTCGATGGCGCCTTTCACGGCTTCGTGCTGGTCGTTGCGGATCTGGTCGATCTTGTCTTTCTGGTCGGCGCTCAGGTTCAGTTTCTCCAGCCACAGGTGGCGGCCCTCTTCCGGCTTCCCGTACATTCCGTGCGCCATTCCGCCGTGGCCGCGCGATCCGTCTTCCCAGGGCTCCGCCGCCGCGAAGCCGGTTCCAAGCGCGAAAACCGCCATAGCGGCCAGTGACATGCAGATCTTAAGAAGTCCTGATATTTTCATCTTAATGCTTCCTTTCGTTTTGTATCTGCCCAATTAGACGGATGACCGGCGGGAAAGGTTCATGCAATTGCCCCGGCTATTCGGCATCGTCGGCGGGGAGAAGGGAAAGCGGGCCGCCCCGTTTTCCGTCGCCATCCACCCAGAGGTAAGGTACCGTGGCGGTGTCTGCCAGCCAATGGATCCCCCCGGCGCCTTTCAGCATGGCGATGGTGCAGATGCTTCCCGCCGCAATGCAGCGTTCGGCGGTTACGCTTACGGCGGATAATCCCCGCACCGGCCAGCCGGTAACGGGGCTGATGATGTGGCTGTAGCGCTCGCCGTCTATCACGATGCAGCGTTCGTAATCGCCGCTGGAGGCCAGCGCACCGTCGAACAGTTCCACGTTTCCCAAAAAACCGCTGGGACAGTGCGGATCCGTTATGCCGATGGTCCACGGTTTTGGGCCGGGATGTGGGCCGATGATCTTTATGTCGCCGCCCAGGTCCACCAGCCCGCCCGTGATGCCGCGGGCAACGCAGACCTCCGCCGCGCGGTCGGAAGCGTATTCTTTCCCGATGCCGCCGAAGTCCAGCTCCATGCCGGGTACGGTGAAGGTGAGTTGCGGCCGTTCCCAATTGATCTTTCCCATGCCGACTTTCGGCAGCAGCGCGTCTATCGTGGATTGTGCGGGCAGGGCATCGAGGGTGTCGGAGCTGAAATCCCACGCTTTGCGCAGTACGCCGGAAGTGATGTCAAAAAGGCCGCCGCTTTTTTGGTGGCAGGCAAAGGCGTAATCGGTCAGCAGGGCGGTTTCTTCATCAAGAATTGCGGTTCCGCCGCGCAGGGCGGCTTGGTTGATCCCGGAAAGAACGCTATCGCGGCTGTAGCGGGAATAGCGTTGTTCAATGCGTATAACTTCGTCGGCGGCCGCTTGGGCGGTCTCTTCCGCATGGGAGGGATCGGGTGAATAGAGGTAGAGGTTGCAGTCCGACCCCAACGCGGTGAAGGGGTAATGATACAGTTCAAGCATAGGTTATCGCTTCATTGCTCCCGCAAGAAGGATAACACACGGGGCAAGGGAAGCCGTATGCAAAAACCGGAATAGAAAGAAGGCCATCCCGCTTTATTCAGTGAACAATGCGGGATGGCCGATAGGTCGCGTTATTTAGGCGCGGATATTGATCTTGCCGCCGTGT
>JAHFEI010000185.1 GCA_023248615.1 Nitrospinales bacterium
AGAAAACCCTTGAGAAAAAACTCAGGAGAATCTTTAATGTTCTACGGTTACCTGAGTTATGAGGCAATGACTAGAAGAATTTAGCCTCCTTGGGTTACATTCTGCCATGAGGCAACGGGTCGGCTTGCGCCAGCGGTCGGCGTTAGGAAACAACAATCTACATCAGCGCACACTTTTCATTTTCCATGCCACAGTATCACATCGTACGACAGAGTGCATTTAGTGGAATTCTACTACATCCCTACTACATTTCATCACCCCTACCCGGGTCATCGTCCGCCGTGTCCCTCATTACCCATGTGTAACTGCGCGTTCCCTTGTGCTTGTCACGGTAATGCCAGTAAAAATGCCGCACGTTCCAACCACGATACCGATCCCTATAGGTCACAAGCATATGCGTAAGCTCGTCCACGGGGACGCGCCGGTTAGAAACCTGCCCCAAACGCTTGTCCCGCAAGCCATCAAGCCCGCCGTCCTCGTATCGCCATAATTGCCGCCGGAACGTCCGTTCGCACACGCCCAACAGCCGCGCCGCCTCTTCCTGCGTCAACCGCACAGGACAATTGATGTGCTCGCCCGTTGCCTCATGGCAGAATGTAACCCAAGGAGGCTAAATTCTTCTAGTCATTGCCTCATAACTTATGAGGCAATTCGTCGCAACACAGTTGGAAAATAGTATTTGACAAATCATATTTATTCTCTATAATTCATTTTTCAATTTGAATGGGAAAAAGGTAATGAAGACGACTTATTTTGCACGAAAAGAAGATTTTACGGACTCTGACAAGAAGTGGTACATAGTTGATGCCGAGGGCATGGTGCTGGGAAGGCTCGCCACGCGCGTTACGGATGCTTTGCGCGGCAAGGACAAACCGACGTTCACCCCGCACATCGATACCGGCGCCCATGTAATAGTGGTAAATGCCGAGAAGGTAAAACTGACCGGCGCGAAAGTAGCCAAGAAAGTTTACCTCCACCACACCGGTTACATAGGGCACCTGAAGAGCGCCACCGCCGAGCAGATGCTGGCGAAGCACCCCGAACGCGTAGTTGAAAAAGCGGTGTTTGGCATGCTTCCGGGCAACAAGATGCGGGCGCAGTACCTGAAGAAACTGAAGGTTTACGCCGGGAAAGAGCATCCGCATGCCTCCCAACAACCAGAGAAGATGGAGATTTGACGAATATGGCGAATGTAGGCACTGCAAAAAGGGGTTGCTCCACAGGCCGCAGGAAAACCGCTTCGGCTCGTGTATGGCTTATACCGGGAACGGGCAAGATAACCGTTAACAAGTTGACCCTCCACGAATATTTCAAAAGGCCTTCCTCCGAAACGCTGGTAACGCAGCCTTTGGTGCTTACCACCTCCGACGCAAAGTTCGACGTTATCGCCACAGTGCGCGGTAGCGGCCTTAGTTCGCAGGCTGGCGCAGTACGCCACGGCATTGCAAGGGCTTTGCTCAGGGTCAACCCTGAGTTTAGGCGCACACTAAAGAAAAGCGGGCTTCTTACCCGCGACAGCCGCATGAAGGAACGCAAAAAATACGGCCAAAAAGGCGCACGCAAGAAATTCCAGTTCTCCAAACGTTAATCCATACCCTGCCTACATGGCCGCCGGATATTTATCCGGCGGCCTTTTTTATTTATTGCCCGGCAAACCACACATCCCTTACTGCTCCGCCGTCATGTAAAAAAACGACCACCCTGCAAGTAGCAGGCGTAGCCGTGTATCCATAAGAAGCATTGCTTTATCTGCCGCATCTGCTAGGATTCCACAGATGGGGGACATAAGCATAATGAAACCATCCGGGATATGCCGGTTTAAAAATCTGTACACACTTATTTTCGCAATGGCGCTTATGTCCAGCTTTGTAACATCTGCGGTAGCAAGGAGTCCAAGACCTTATTGCACGGACGGAAGGGCGTTGCCGGGCTGGACTAAAACTGGGATACCTGATGGAATGGCGGGCCGGGACAAAATGATGTACGGGTTGGGAGTCGCCTCGAAAATAAGCGACCAGTCCCTGCTGACGGAAACGTCGGATAACCGGGCAATCGCCGAATTGGCAAAGGCGTTCAGCACGAAAATCAAGGAACTGATGGTCGGATATCCGACCGCCACTTCCCCCAGCGGACAGGGTGTGAAACAGGATGCAGGCACGACAGTAAACGAGACTCTTAACGGGGTGATAATTGTAGACAGGTGCAAAGATGCGAAGCGTGGTATTTCTTACTCACTGGCTGGCATGGATGCCAAGGCATTTAAGGACTCACTGGAAAATCGCCGGGAATTGGATGGGAAGATGAAGGCGTATCTTTCTGCCAATGCCGAGAAAGCATTCAAGAACCAGCAGGCACCCCCCGCCACCCGCAAAAGCCCCACTGCCGGGACATCCGGCCAAAAGCGCTGATCAAGAGCCTGCTGTCCCTTGCGGCAAGATTACTCGTCACCCACGCGCATGTATAAGTAACCTCTATTCCATCTTCTCCAGCATCTCGTTCATGTGCTGCCCCGTTTCCATCCGGGCAATATCCATATCCAGCTTCCTGTACTTTTCCTCGGAGTTGCCGGAAATGACCATTTTCACCTTGTTGTTTTCATCCAGGAATACCGTATGCGGGAAATTGCTGAACAGGTATTGCCCCTTCACCGATGGGGCGGCAAGCACCACCGCAGAGGGCCGAACCGGTAGGTTGTTTATAAAGGCTTGCACTGTCTCCGCTTTCTCCTCTCCCAGGTTTACATAAATGAATTTTGCTGCGTTGTGCTTTTTCTCTATCCTGGCAATTTCCGTGAGTGACTTGATGCATGAAATATTCCTCATCCAGAAGAAGCTTATGACCTTGGGCCGCTTTTCCAGTGACCCCAGGCTAAACGCCTCGCCGGTTGTATAGTTGCCATTGAAATTCGGAGCTGAATTCCCGCTTGAAAGGCCCTCTTCAAAAGCCATAGCCGGGATGGAACACGCCAACGCCAGGAAAATGAAAATATGAACGACTCTTCTTGCCATAATAAAACTGCGCCTCCCAAAATTAGATTGGATGCTTCCCAGAGACAGTATAACGGAGCAATGTTTCCAAGGGAAGCCCCACAAGCAGGACGAAACGCAATTCACCCGCGCCACATGAGGAATCAACCTTTGCGGGTAAGCACTCCGTCTATAAAATATTCCAGGGCTTCAATGTCCTTGGCGGACTTCTTATCGTAAACGTTGCGTATTTTTTCTATGGAATTTGCCAACCTGAGGTTCCTAGCGCCGTACCTCGGGTTCTTTTCTGTAACCATCGGGAGTCCCTCAATCTTGTCCAGCGCAACGTTGCGCCCGGTAAGGAGCCAATCCAGCGAGCAACCGCTGAACTTTTGTATCTTGAGAAGGTTCGGATACGTGGGGACGTTCTCCTTCTGCCAGTAATACTGGAACAACCCTTTTTCGATACCAACCTTTTTTGCCCAGGAATAGGGGCGATCATCCTTCATCAGTATCTTCAACCTGTCTTTAAATGTTTGTGCCATAACTACCTCCAAAAAACATAAGCTATATCGGCGAATTACCATCCATAATCCCATTAATACGGATTACGGTATATGTTATTGTACCGTGCAATCAAATTCTTTTTCCACCTTTTTCTTACCATACGTCATTCCACAGGCCGGTACGCTTACGCACAGGCCATTAATATGTCGAAAACCCGGCGCAGTCCTGATAAATTAGTACCCGGATGATTATTATAACTACCCATGTGAACGCGGATTTCGACTGCCTGGCGTCGATGGCGGCGGCCCACCGGATTTATCCGGATGCAACGATAGTCTTTTCCGGTTCGCAGGAAAAAAATGTGCGGGAATACCTGGCTGTGGCGGGCCACCACCTTCCGATAGTTAAACTAAGAAACCTGGACTTGGCAAAAGTATCGCACCTTGTGGTTGTGGATACCCTGTCGAAAGAGCGGCTTGGCCCTTTCGGGGTACTAATCGGTTCGGGCAAAGTTACCGTGACGTTGTACGACCACCACCCGGAATCTTCCAAAGACCTGCATGCGGATGAACAGCACATAGCCGCGCGCGGCAGTTGCACCACCATGATGGTGGAAATACTGCGCGAAAAGGGGATTGCCGTCACGCGCGAGGAGGCAACCCTTCTTATGCTCGGCATATACGAAGATACCGGGTCGCTTACCTTTACCTCCACATGCGCAGAAGACTTCGCGGCGGCGGCGTGGCTTCTGGAAAACGGAGCCAGCCTGAACATCGTTTCCGACTACATGCGAAGGAGCCTCAATACGGAGCAGATGGAAATGTTGCATGACCTGCTGGAGAGGATGGAATACCATTCCATCAACGGGGTGGAAGTGGCCATGGCGTTCGCCTCGTCAAAAAGATATATCGGCGACTTGGCGATGGTTGTACACGCCCTGCGGGAAACAGAAAACATTTACGCCCTGTTCATCGCGGTGGAGATGGAGGGGCGCATACACCTGATAGCCAGGAGCCGTATCCCCGCAGTTGACGCTGGCGCTGTTGCGGCATGTTTCGGCGGGGGCGGGCACCCAACAGCCGCTTCTGCAACCGTGCGCGACATGCTGATGGTAGACCTGCGCTCCAACCTGATAAAAGCCTTACAAAACACCATCCCGCCCTCCCCTACTGCGGCGGACATTATGGTCTCCCCAGTAATTTCCATATCGAAAAACGAGACGATAGTGGAAGCGGAATCGATGATGACGCGGTACAACATCAACGCGCTACCGGTGTGCGACGGCGAGATGGTGGCAGGGA
>JAHFEI010000186.1:0-373 GCA_023248615.1 Nitrospinales bacterium
TAGGGAGGCTGAGAAAAGAGGCGGAACGGGCGCAACTCGTTGTGGTGAACCACCACCTGTTTTTTGCTGACTTGGCGCTTAGGGGCAAGAGAGCCGGAACGGTGCTTCCGGATTACCAGGCTGTAGTTTTCGATGAGGCGCATGAGGTTGAGGAAATAGCCTCGCAGTACTTCGGGTTTTCGATAAGCAACTACAGGATGGAAGAGGTCGTGCGCGACACGTTGCGCGAGCTGGACGCAATAAAGCCGCCGAACCGGACGGATATCATCAAAAGCCTCGACCTGCTGGATACGCGGGCAAAGAATTTTTTCCACCGTCTCCGCAGGCAGGATGGCGAGGAACGCCGCTTCAGCCTTAAGGAAGTGGCGCCGGA
>JAHFEI010000186.1:383-4724 GCA_023248615.1 Nitrospinales bacterium
CCGCTTCCCGATGGAGCCAGGATTTTGGCCCACAGGTTTTTCAACCTGCGCGAGGAGCTTTCCGGCATCCTGGCGGCGGAGAGCCAGGACTATATTTTTTGGGGAGAAGTGCGAGGAGGAGGAGTTTTTTTAAACGCCTCCAGCATGGATGTATCGCCGCTCCTTAAAGATGCGTTGTACGGACACTGCACCTCCATCTTCACTTCGGCCACGCTCGCATCCGCCGGTGATTTTTCTTTTTTTTGCGGAAGGCTGGGGCTGGACGACGCCACAACGCTGGCGCTTCCCTCGCCATTCGACTACGAAAAACAGGTTTCCATATATCTGCCTTCCATGCCGGATCCCAATAGCCCACAGTTTGCCGATGCGCTGGCGGACGAGGCGGAGAGGGTTATAAAACTGGTGAAAGGGAGGACGTTATTCCTTTTTACCTCATTCAAAGGGATGTATGAAACCAGAAAACGGCTGGAGGGCAGGTTGCCGTACACCATGCTGATGCAGGGGGAAGGGCCGCGGCATATCCTTCTGGAGAGGTTTCGGGAGGAAGTGGATTCCATCCTGTTTGCCACCTCCAGTTTTTGGCAGGGGGTGGATGTGAAGGGGGAATCGTTAAGCTGTGTTGTTATAGACAAGCTTCCGTTTTCCTCTCCGGGAGACCCCATAACGGCGGCGCGGATAGACATGATTAAGAGGAAGGGCGGAAATCCCTTTATGGAATACCAGGTGCCGGAGGCGGTGCTGGCTCTGCGGCAGGGTATAGGCAGGCTGATACGGCACAGGAACGATAGGGGGATTATGATGATTGCCGACCCCCGGCTAAAGGGCAAGAGTTACGGGAAGACATTTATTAAGTCGCTTCCCAAGGCCCCCACCGTACATTCCTTCGAAATGCTGCGTTGGGATAATTAGCCTCTTGGCAGACACCGCCAACTCTCGGGCGGGAAGAGGAAGTCGGAGTGGTGAATCATAGGAAGTTTTTTTGGTGCGGTACGGGTAAAAAGCTAATATCATAAGCCTAATTTAATTTGGGAAGGGGAATTCCACAGGATATGCGTAGCCTCTCTAGGGAACAAATAATTGCGCACATAGACAAGCTACCAAGCTTTTCCATGACGGTTGCCAAGATAATGAAGCTTTCCAATGATCCCAAGTCGTCTCCCAAGGATATCATCCTTGCCATAAGCCTGGACCCGTCAATGACCGCAGGGGTTTTGGGACTTATCAATTCCGCCTATTTCGGCATGCGGGAAAAAGTGGTATCGCTCAATCGCGCGGTGATAATGCTGGGCATGAACACCATAAAAAACGTCGCCATAGGTTCTGCCGTCGTGTCCAGCATCAAGATGAGGAATAACTTCAAATGGTTCACCGGCGACCAGTTTTGGGAGCATAGCCTGGCCGTAGCCGTGGGGGCGAAGATGCTGGCTGGCAAAATGGGCGTATCATCCCAAGACAGGGATGAATATTTTGTAGCTGGCCTCCTGCACGACATAGGCAAGGTTGTATTCGTACAGTACATGGCGGATGACTACGCGGAAGTTACCGCGCCTGACTATAAGTCCGGTGTGGTGAAGTCCCAGGTGGAAGGTGTCGAGTTCGGCATAAACCACGCTGAGTTGGGCGGGCTGATAGCCACGAAGTGGGAATTGCCCCCACAGCTGATAGAGTCTATCCGCGACCACCACAACCCGGTGTTTACCGGTACCCCGGTGGACAAAGTCAAGGCGGCCGTGCATTTGGCGGACTTCTATTGCAATCAGCGCGAAATAGGTATAAAAAAGCGTGTGGGGATGGAGTTGGGCAGTGTCGAAGCCTGGGACCAGATTGGCTTGAAGGAAAAGGAAGGTGGCGATGTTTTCAGCGATCTTGAGAATAAGGTTGAAGAAGCGAAGGTTTTCCTTAAGAATTAGCAGTATATGAAACTGCAATTTTGGGGGGTTCGAGGTTCCATACCCACACCGGGGGCGGAAACCGCCTTTTTTGGCGGCAACACCTCGTGCGTCCAGATATCCGGGAAAGACCAGCCGGTTGTGATTTTGGACGCAGGGACGGGAATCCGTAAGCTGGGGCTAGACCTTCTGAAAAACCATAGGGACAAAAAGGAGATACACCTTTTGTTCTCCCATACCCACTGGGACCACATACAGGGGCTACCGTTTTTTGCGCCGCTGTACATACCGGGCTATTCCATACACATCTACGGCCCTGTGCATTACGAAAAGTCGCTTGAGCATATACTCGACCAGCAGATGGAATATACATACTTCCCCGTTAGGGTGGCGGAACTTCAGGCGAAGATTTTTTATCACGAACTTAAGGAGGAAGCGTTCAACATAGGCGGATTCTCCGTCCGGACGAAATACCTGAACCATCCCGTGCTCTGCCTTGGGTACCGTTTCGAAATGGACGGCAAGTCGATAGTGTATTGTACGGATCACGAGCCGTATTACAATTTCCTTGGCGATGATGAGGGGAGCGAGGAGATGAACCTAGTGGTGGAAGACCAGAATAACCGCCTGAAGGACTTTGTGCGGAACGCGGACCTGCTGGTCATGGACACGCAATACACCGAGGCGGAGTATCCATCCCACCTCGGATGGGGACACAGTTCTACAACGCACAACTTCGAGCTTATTTCCAAATGCGACATAAAAAAATATGCACTTTTCCATCACGACCCCGACAGGTCGGACGACGACGAAAAGGGCGTAATCGAAATGTTAAGGAATAAGGGGAAGGACGCAAAGTTAGGCGTCGAAATATTCGGCGCAAGGGAAGGGCTGGTGGTCGAAGCCTGACCACGCCCCTCCGCCACGCCAAACACGCAATCGCCCTCCGCATGAAGGATTTTACCGGATTCAAATGATAGCTAAAGCCAAACGCACCATCGTCAGCGTCTTTTTTGCCGGGCTACTGGTTACCCTCCCGCTTGCCATATCAATCATCATTATCAGGTTCCTTTTTACCAGCGTGGACCAGTTGTTAAGCCCTATTTTGACGCATGCGCTTATCCATATGGGAGCCTCACTGGAAGCCGGATACCGGGTGCCGGGGCTTGGGTTTGTCGCCACCATGATGATTATTTTTCTTGTAGGGCTGTTTACCCGTAATTTTGTCGGGCGCAGGCTTCTTAGGTTCGGCGACAGCTTGCTGGTAAGGATTCCGGTTTTCAGGAACATTTATACGGGGACCAAGCAGGTTATCGAAACCTTTTCCGCCTCTTCGTCCATGGCGTTTAAGAAGGTTGCCCTTATCGAATACCCCAGGCGCGGGATATATACAATCGTGTTCATTACCAACACCGGCAAATGCGAGATAGGAAGGCGCACGGGCCTTGAGATGGTGAACGTGTTTGTACCCACCACGCCAAATCCCACCTCAGGATTTTTTCTGGCGTTGCCGAAGGGCGATGTGGTGGAACTGGATATGACAGTGGAAGATGGGTTCAAGATAGTGATTTCCGGCGGGCTGATAATACCGCATGATGTCGGCGGTCACGAGGGGGCTTGATGGCAGGAGAACCCTTCCACAATACGATAATCACCGGGCCGGTTGTCGCCGACTTGTTGCAAAAGCTTGCCGCAGGGCACCACGGCATCATCAAGGTGGTTGTTGATATACGGCTCATGCGGATGGCGGCAGGCGGGGAGTGGCATACCGACTGCCTGAAACTGCTCGCCGAATCTGGCTCCAGCCGGGACGACTGCTGGGGAGCCAAGTACGATATCGAAACTGGAAATATAGTTTATAAATCCCAAATAAACCAAAACAGGCCTGGAAATATTATCGACGAAATACAGGATGGGAATATACGCAACACCGTTGCGGAGATGGTGAACCGCCACCTTGTTTCCGGCGTTGCGGAGCAGGGCTGACGCGGTTTTGCGAAGGGCAGTTTAGCGTATCGCCATAAGGGCCAAAACCACCCATTCCAAGGCAAGTATTGCGACTAGGGCTGTGGATATGTCGCGGAAATTTTCGTCTATAAATTGAACCGCCGTGCGTGGTTCCCAGCTAGCCACAAAGGATTTTCCCTTCTCTGCGGCCTGTATTATCGCCGTCAGCAATCCCAGGGAGATTACTTTCATTTACGTACCCTTAGTTGCGGCCCTTTGAAAAACGGGTTTGACACGAAGAGCTCCTGGGCCATTTTGGAGGCGATTTCATCGGATTTTACCCGATAAGTCTGTTCCTTTATCTGCTTTCGGAACTGCTTTATCAAGTCCATCCTTATGCCATTACTTTGAGACATCTTCCCCGTGTCCTTATTCATTTGAGTAACCCCATGTTCTACGTTTAGCTACTTATCGTCCCGGCGGGAAAAAGGCATTATGGCTTTTT